>NZ_BACZ01000306.1 GCF_000333375.1 Curtobacterium sp. B18 | reverse complement strand
CCTCCTGTCCGTCTTCCCCGTGCGTTCGCAGAACGCACCGTCCGCGCGGACGGTTGACACGACGTTGGTATCCCACCGATACTCGTCCCATGACTGCAACCGTGTCCACCCGCGTCCTCTCCGAGGCACTGGGGACCGCCGGCATGATGATGCCGGCCATGGCCGTCATGCGTTGTCGAATGTGTGCCTGATCGGCACCCGTTCCAGCCGGATCCCCCGCGACACCACCCCCGTCGCGCGAGCGTGATCCCAGGGTGACGACCACGTCGACGACACGCACCACGTCACGAGGTCCGTCCCCGTACCCCCGGGTCGGCCCCGGTCCGCAGCAGGACCGCAGGGCACCACGGCACTCGCCGTACCCGGACCGACGCATTCGACACGGCCGCGGCACACCTCGACACCGCAGCCACATCGCCCGGAGAACCGCCATGTCGCTCACCATCGCCCAGCCCCGCACCACCCTCCGCACCGCAGCCCCCGCGCCGACCGACCTCGGTACCGTCACCCCGATCCGTCCGCGTCGCCAGCCCGCCGCCCCGCCCGTCGCCGCCGGCGTGCCGACGAGCCCGGTCGTCGCCCCGCAGCGCAACCGCGCCCTGCCCGAGGGAACCGAGGCCCGTGGCTTCGCCCTGTACGTGGGCATCGACGAGGCGAAGGCCGCCGCGGCCGGCACGACGCTCGCCGCGGTCGTCGAGCAGCTCAAGGCCCTCACCGCGCAGCTCGTGCCGACGTCCGAGACCTACGCCGCCGTGGCCGTCGCCGCCGAGGGCTCCGGCGGCCGTGACGTCGACGTCGTCCGGCTCGCCCTGCAGGACCGCTCCGCCGTGGCCGCCCGCAAGCAGGCGGAGAAGCCCGAGCCCGAGGAGACCGGCGTCGTCATCGACATCTCCCGCAAGCGCGTCACCCTCGACGGCGAGGCCGCGCCCCTGACCTACAAGGAGTTCGAGCTCCTGCAGTTCCTCGTGCTGCGCGAGGGCCAGACGGTGGACCGCTCGGCGATCATCGACGGGCTCTGGTCCGACGGCGAGGACGAGACCCCGAACGAGCGGACGATCGACGTGCACGTCCGACGGCTCCGGTCGAAGCTCGGCGCCTTCGAGGAGATCGTCCGCACCGTGCGCGGGGTCGGCTACCGCTTCGACCGGCACGCGGACGTCGCGGTGCGCTACGCCTCGACGCCGTCGCCCGACCTCTTCTGATCGTGATCGCTGCTTCTTGGTGAACTCGCAGCGAACGACCGCCGCGTCCGCTAGCGCGCCGTTACCCGTTCGTTATACAGTCATCCCTGCAGGCAGTGTTTGCTGTGGCACCGCCTGTGGAATGTGATTGCAGGACACTCTTGGTGCAAGGGAGAGGGCCGTCCGCCGGGCAACCGGTGGGCGGCCCTCGTGCGTTGGCGGAACTGCGCCGTCCTGCAAGGGAGAGGGCCGTCCGCCGGGCAACCGGTGGGCGGCCCTCGTGCGTTGCGGGGGACACGGATGCGCGTCAGCGGCATCCCGTGTCCGAGGCCGTCGGTAGTGTGGCATGACCGTACGACCCAGAGGAGCGGGGACGTGAACG
>NZ_BACZ01000307.1 GCF_000333375.1 Curtobacterium sp. B18 | reverse complement strand
GACGGCGACATGTCGATCGAGGACCTCATCCCCGAGGAGGAGATGGTCGTCACCATCACCCGCGGCGGGTACGTCAAGCGCACGCGGAGCGACAACTACCGGTCGCAGCACCGCGGTGGCCGCGGGGTCAAGGGTGCGCAGCTGCGCGGGGACCGCCTTCGTGAGGAACGGGAACCCGATGATGACGGCGACGCCGAGGGCCGTCAGCGCCCAGACGACCGGCGGCACGTCGGGGCCGAACAGGTTCGGGAGCTGGGCGGTGAAGATGAGGATGGCCAGGGCGTTCACGAACGCGACGTTGACGCTCCGCGGGATGAACCGCATCAGCCGCGCGACGCCGAGGAAGCCGAGCACGATCTGGACGAGGCCGCC
This sequence comes from Curtobacterium sp. B18, assembly GCF_000333375.1. GTDB lineage: Bacteria > Actinomycetota > Actinomycetes > Actinomycetales > Microbacteriaceae > Curtobacterium. Next base: position 12,053 of record NZ_BACZ01000307.1, on the reverse strand, counting down.
GAGGACGATCGTCGGGACGAGGTAGGCGATCCCGTGGTCACGCACGAGCGGCGCGATCACGAGGGCGACCGACCCCGCCGCGGCGGAGATCATCGCCGGACGACCGCCCACGATCGAGATCACGACGGCGATGACGACGCTGGAGAACAGCCCCACCGCCGGGTCGACGCCGGCGACGACCGAGAACGAGATCGCCTCGGGGATGAGGGCGAGCGCGGTGACGACCCCGGCGAGGACCTCGCGCGTGAGGAGACGGGGCGAGCGCAGGGCGCTGAGGACGCTGGGCGCGGAGGGAGCGTGGGTGATCACGGACATCGCTCAGAACCCTACCCTCGCGTGAGGGTAGGGTCGTCGCCGTGAGCAGCACCATGCACATCGGGGAACTGGCCGAACGCGCCGGGATGTCCCTCCGCACGATCCGGCACTACGACGAGGTCGGCCTGCTCGTGCCGAGCGGTCGGACGACCGGCGGGTTCCGTGTCTACACGGACGAGGACCTGGAGCGGCTGCTCGTGATCCGGCGGATGAAGCCGCTGGGCTTCACCCTGGACGAGATGGCCGAGCTGCTCCGGGTCGTCGAGGGACTCGCCGAGCAGGACCCGGAGCACGCACCAGCGCTCGCGGCGCGGCTCGACGAGTTCCTGGCCGATGCACGAGCGCGGCACGCGAAGCTCGTCGAGCGTGCGGGCATGGCCGAGGAGTTCATCGGCACGCTCGGCACCCTGCGCGCCTCACTCCCGTGACAGCTCCCCCGCCTCGATGAGCCGCCTGCGCTCGCGACGCGCAGCACGGGTCTCCTCGATGGAACGGATCACGTCGTCGTGCATCTCGATGAGCCGACGAGCCTTCCACGGACGAAACCGGTACCGCTGGCGGACCTCCTGCCGCCGCTCCTCACGCCGCCGTTCGATGAGCACCTTGACCGGGTCCCGCGCCGTCATCGTCTTCTCCTCCCGTGATGCGTCCGAGCACGATCGTGCCGAACGCGGCGTGGCGATCGCGAAGGATCTGCATGTTGGACATCGCTCCGGCGCTCGCGAGCCCGACCTCGCTCCCACCCACGTCCCCGTCGCACGCCTGGTCGACCGTCCACACGAACCGCGACCACGCTCGCTCCCGCTCCTCACGCGCGACGTCCCGCCGCCACCGCAACACCGCCCACAGGCCGCCGGCCACCGGCCACCGGCCACCGGCCACCCTGCGATCGCGGTCAGCGCGACGGGCGACACCGCCGCGACCATCGTCGCCACCGCCGCAGGCGGCCACGCCGCGAGCCCCTCGACCCCTGCGGCCATGCGGGGCCTCCCTCCAGCTCGCGACCCGGCCACGTCGAGAACGCTACGGAACGCCGGGGGCGAACCGCGCCTCCGGGCCCGCCCTGTGGACGCCGCCGGACGGAAGCCGACCTGTGGAGGGACGACCGCACCCGACGACGGCGTTCGAGGCGCACCCGGTAGACTCGACCACCGTGATCGAACGCACCCGCATCGCCGACCTCGCCGCACGCCCCGACGGCCCCGTGTCCGTCGCCGGATGGGTGGAGACCGTCCGAGACCAGAAGAAGGTGCAGTTCGTCGTCCTCCGTGACGAGTCCGGCGCCGCACAGCTCGTCAACCCCGCCACGCGCGAAGCGGTCGACGGTGACGACGCCTCCGCCGCCGCGCTGGCGACGACCGAGGCCATCTCCGGCCTCGCCCACGGCACCTTCGTGCACGTGCAGGGCACCCTGAAGCACGACGAGCGCGTCAAGCTCGGCGGGCTCGAGGTCAAGGTCGGCGAGCTGACCGTCGTCAGCGCCGCCATCCCCGAGACCCCCATCGCGGACGACTCCTCGCTGGACAAGCGGCTCGACTGGCGCTTCCTCGACCTGCGCAACCGCAAGCAGAACCTCATCTTCCGCATCCAGACGACGATGGAGCACGCGTTCCGCACGTACTGGGTGGAGCGCGACTACATCGAGATCCACACCCCGAAGCTGATGGCCTCGGCGTCGGAGTCCCGTGCCGAGCTCTTCCAGCTCGAGTACTTCGAGACGACCGCGTACCTCGCGCAGTCGCCGCAGAACTTCAAGCAGATGGCGCAGCCGGCCGGCTTCGGCGCGGTGTTCGAGATCGCGGACGCCTTCCGCGCGGACCCGTCGTTCACGAGCCGCCACGCGACCGAGTTCACGAGCGTCGACGCCGAGATCTCCTGGGTCGAGTCGCACGAGGACGTCATGGCGATGCACGAGGAGCTCCTCGTCGCGGGCTTCACCGCCGTCAAGGAGAAGTACGGCGCGGAGATCGAGGAGGTCTTCGGCTTCGAGTTCGTCGTGCCGACCGCCCCGTTCCCCCGCGTGACCCTGGCCGAGGCCCGGAAGATCGTGGCCGACAGCGGCTACGAGGTCGTCCGTGCCGACGGTGACCTCGACCCCGAGGGCGAGCGTCGCGTGAGCGCCTGGGCGAAGGAGACGCACGGCTCCGAGTTCGTCTTCGTCACCGACTACGACGCCTCGATCCGGCCGTACTACCACATGCGTCACGCCGACGACCCGACGCTCACGAACAGCTACGACCTGCTGTTCAACGGTGCCGAGATCTCGACGGGTGCGCAGCGCGAGCACCGCGTGGACACCCTCGAGGCGCAGGCCGTCGAGAAGGGCCTCGACCCCGAGGAGCTCGGCTGGTACCTCGACTTCTTCCGCTACGGCGTGCCGCCGCACGGCGGGTTCGGCATGGGCCTGGCGCGCGTGCTCATGCTCGCGCTGCACGAGCCGTCCATCCGCGAGGTCACGTACCTGTTCCGCGGCCCGACGCGCCTCACGCCGTAGGCCCCCGCACTTCGTGTGCAGAAATGGTCGCTTCCCGAGTCGGGAGGCGACCATTTCTGCTCACGAAGCGAGCGCGGCGCGCGGCGCGCGCGGCGTACGGCGCGGGCCCGGAGGCGCGGCTCAGCTCTGCCAGTCGATGGCCGCCCGCCCCGAGACGAGGCCGCGGATCTCCGCTGCCGCGGCCTGGTGGTCGGGGTGCACCTGGTAGTCGTCGAGCCCGGCGAGGTCGTCGAAGGTGGCCACGACGGCGAGGTCGCTGTTCTTCTCGGGGTAGGCGACGTTCTCGACGACCTCGAGCGACCGGATCGACGGCACGGTGTCGACGAGGGCCGTGAGGAGTTCGCGGACGCGGGCGATCGAGGCGTCGCGGTCGACGTCCTCGCGCAGGGTCCAGGAGACGACGTGGTGGATCATGCGCGGGCCTCGGCCTTCTCGAGGGCACGGTGGAGCCGGTCGGCGTCGACGTGCCAGTTGCTGTGGACACGCCCGTCGACCAGGACGACGGGGATGTCCTCTGCGTACTCCTCGCGGAGGGCGTCGTCGTCGAGGATGGAGCGCTCCTGCAGGGTCGTCCCGGGGTGTTCCGCCACGACGCGTTCGACGACCGGCCGGGCGTCGTCGCAGAGGTGGCAGCCAGGCTTCGTCAACAGGGTCACGGCGGGCATGGGACCACCCTAACCGTCCTCGCCGCACCGCCCCCGGACACACGAAAGCCCCGGCGAACCGGGGCTTCGGGTGCAAGTACTGGACTTACTTCTTGTTGCGACGCTGGTGGCGCGTCTTGCGAAGCAGCTTGCGGTGCTTCTTCTTCGCCATGCGCTTGCGGCGCTTCTTGATGACAGAACCCATAACGGACCTCACTCGGACTGATGTTGTGTGGACACCGGGCCAACGAGACCGCGGAAAAACAACCCCGCCGAGTCTAGCGGAGCGCTGACGCGATGTCGAACGGCGCGGTTCGGACCCGCCTAGCCGACGTCGGCGATGCCGCCGCGCAGGACGTCCGCCACGGCGGACTCCGGGACGCGGAAGGACCGGCCGAAGCGGATGGCGGGGAGTTCTCCCGCGTGGACCATGCGGTAGACGGTCATCTTGGAGACGCGCATCATCTCGGCGACCTCAGCGACGGTGAGGAAGCGCACGTCGTCGAAACTGCCGGTCATGGTCCGCCTTCGGGATGTTCGGTGTGACCTGTGTGGTCACTGGCAACTGTAGGGGCCGGTGCGACCCGGTGTCCAGGGAGGACACAGGCCCGGTCACCCCGCCGGACCCGGTCGCCGTCGCCCCGCCGGACTCAGTCCTCGTCGCCCCGCCGGGTGAACCGCTTGCGGCTCCGGTCGACGACCCGTTCCCACCCCTGCTGCGCACCGGACAGGGCCGCCGTCGCGCGGTACGACGCCTCGGCCATCACCCGGCCGAGCTCGGTGCCGACCTCGACGGTGGCCTTGCCCGCCGCGCCCGAGCGCCGGACCGAGACCGGCTGCCCGTCGAGCGTCCAGGCCGTGGTGGCCGGGGTGCCGTCGGCGTCCACCGCGCCGGTGAACGGCAGGACCCACTCCTCGATGCCGACGAGCGGTTCCGGGTCGAGCCGGTAGTAGCGGTGCTGCCCCTCTTCGCGGCTGGTGACGAGACCGATGTCGCGGAGCACGCGGAGGTGCTTCGACACGGTCGGCTGGCTGACGCCCAGGCGTTCGACGAGCTGGCCGACGCTGAGTTCGCCGCCGGTGACGTCGGAACCGTACGCGGACAGGAGCGTCCCGAGCAGCTCACGCCTGGTGGGGTCCGCCACGACGCTGAAGATGTCGGCCATGCAGCAAGGCTAGCCGGGGCGTCACGGATGTACCATGACGAACCGTCCTGCCCATGTCCACGGAGGCATACGATGCTCGACCGACACGAGCCGCCGTCCCGCTCGGCGGACACGATGCGTCGACGGCCCTCCCGGCTGGGCACCGCCCTGCGCTCGTCGCCGTCCCGCCTGGCGATCGTGGTGTTCGTGGCGCTCATCTTCGTGTTCACGAGCCTGTTCATGACCCCGTGGGCCGCGGCGGACGGACGGTCGACGCACTTCGCGGACGCGCTGTTCACGGCCGCGTCGGTGGTCTGCGTGACCGGGCTCGCGACGGTCGACATGGCGACGCACTGGTCGGTGTTCGGCAAGACCCTCGTGGTCATCGGCACGCAGATCGGTGCGGTGGGCGTCCTGACGTTCGCCTCGATCCTCGGGCTCTTCGTCACGCGGAAGCTCGGCCTCCGCGCGAAGCTCATGGCCGCCGGCGACTCGAACCCGCTCCGGACCCACCACGGCGCCGTCCCCGAGGGGCAGGCGGTCCGCCTCGGCGAGGTGGGTACCCTGCTCGCGACCGTCGCGGTGAGCACGCTCTCGATCGAGATCGTCCTCGGGCTGCTCCTGCTGCCGTCCGTGCTCATCGCCGGCATGCCGTTCTGGACGGCGGTCGGCGACTCGTTCTACTACGCGGCGATGGCGTTCACGAACACCGGGTTCTCGCCGAACGCGAGCGGGCTCGAGCCGTTCGCGCACGACTACTGGTTCCTCTCCCTGCTGATGGTGGGCGTCGTCGCCGGCTCGATCGGCTTCCCGGTGATCCGCGCCCTCACGAAGCAGCTCCGCACGCCCCGCCGGTGGCCGATCCACGTCAAGCTCACGCTGGCGACGAGCGCGGTCCTCCTGCTCGGCGGCGCGGCCGTGTACATCGCGCTCGAGGCGTCCAACCCGACGACCTTCGGCCGCGAAGGAGCGGGGCGCACGGCGTTCCAGGCCCTCTTCCTGTCGACCATGACCCGCTCCGGCGGTTTCTCGCTCGTCGACTTCGACCAGCTGAACGGCTCGAGCCTGCTCGTCACGGACATGCTCATGTTCATCGGCGGCGGGTCGGCCTCGACCGCGGGCGGCATCAAGGTCACGACGCTCGCGGTGCTCTTCTTGGCGGCCGTCGCCGAGGCGCGCGGACGGCAGAGCATGGAGGCGTTCGGCCGCCGCATCCCGAGCGACGTCCTGCGTGTGGCCGTCGCCGTCGTCCTCTGGGGCGCAACGATCGTCGCCGTCGCCACGATCGTGCTCCTGCAGATCACCCACGAGTCCCTCGACCGCGTCCTCTTCGAGGTGATCTCGGCGTTCGCCACGTGCGGGTTGTCCTCCGGGGTGTCCGCGTCCCTGCCGGAGTCCGGCAAGTACGTGCTCGCGGCGACGATGTTCCTCGGTCGTGTCGGTACAGTGACCATCGCCGCTGCACTGGCCGCCAGCCAGAGCCGGCAACTGTTCCGTCGCCCCGAGGAGAGGCCGATCGTTGGCTGACCGCAACCGCCCGCACCCGCTCGGCGCCGTGAGCCACGACGCCCCCGTGCTCGTCATCGGCCTCGGCCGGTTCGGTGCCGCCACCGCCGGACAGCTCGAGCGCCAGGACCGCGAGGTCCTGGTCGTCGACACCGACGCCGGACTCGTGCAGAAGTGGTCGGACCGGGTCACGCACGCGGTGCAGGCGGACGCGACCGACATCGACGCGCTGCGGCAGATCGGTGCGCAGGACTTCCCGATCGCGGTCGTCGGCACCGGCAGCGACCTCGAGTCGAGCGTCCTCATCACCGCGAACCTCGTCGACCTCGGCATCCCGCAGATCTGGGCGAAGGCGATCAGCCGTTCGCACGGCACGATCCTGTCCCGGATCGGCGCCAACCACGTCGTCTACCCGGAGCGCGAGGCGGGTGAGCGCACGGCGCACCTGGTGTCCGGCCGGATGCTCGACTTCATCGAGTTCGACGACGACTTCGCCGTCGTCAAGATGTTCCCGCCCGCGTCGGTGCGCGGCAAGGACCTCGCCACCACCGTCATCCGCACACGCTTCGGTCTGACCGTGCTCGGCATCAAGACCCCGGGCGAGGCGTTCGTGCCGGCGACCCCGGAGAGCGTGATCGGGGAGAACGACGTCATCATCGTCTCCGGGACGGAGCGCGCGCTCGAGCGCTTCGCCGCCCTGGAGTGACCCCCTGACGGCCGGGAGGCGCGGTGCGGCCCCGCACCGCGCCTCCCGACCGTCGACCGGTCACGTCGCGGACGGGACCCCGTCCCGGAGGGCGCGGAAGAGCCGTGCCAGACCGGCACGGTGGGCTTCGACGACGGTGTCGTCGTCCTCGCCGTCGAGGACGGCCTCGGCCGTCCGGACGAAGACGGAGGCGTAGCCGGCGACGAAGAGCGCCGCGAGGAGCCGGTCGCCGACGGCCTCCCCGAGCGCGCGCTGCCCGTCGGCCACGAGTTCGAGCGCCCGCGACCGCAGTGCCGGCGAGTCCGCGACGGTCAGGAAGAACCGTCTGGCGCCGGGAGCGAGTCCCGAGACGGGCGCGCGCTCGTCCGCGACGCGGAGCGTCAGCGCCTCGAGCGTGTCGAGCACGTCGTCGTGTGCGACGCCCTCGACCGCGGCGACGAACAGCGCGATCGTCTCGGCGGAGCGGTCGAGGAAGAGGTCCTCCTTGCGCGGGAAGTGCTTGAACACCGTGACGCTCGACACCCCGGCGGCCGTCGCGACCTGGGCGACGGTGACGCCGTCGAACCCGTGCTCGGCGAACATGCCGGACGCGGTCTCGGCGATCCGGGCCCGGGTCTCCGGTCCCCCGCGGGGCGCGCTCCTGGGCATGCGGACTCCTTGCTTGTTGACTGACTGAGTTGAGTGACTTAACTTAGACGCATGAACGCCCGTCGCTTCCACTCTCCCCGATCCCTGCGCGGATCGCGTGTCGCCCTCGCCGGGCTCGCCGCGGTCTTCCTGTTCGAGATGCTCGACAACTCCGTCCTGAACGTCGCCCTCCCCACGATCTCTCGCGAGCTGCACACCGGGGCGACGGGACTGCAGTGGGTCACGACGGCGTACTCGCTCGTCTTCGGTGGTCTGATGCTCGCCGCCGGTGCCGTCGCCGACCGGTACGGCCGGCGACGGGTGATGCTCTCCGGGCTCGTGCTCCTCGGCCTCGCGAGCCTCGCGACCGCGTTCGTGACGACCGTCGGCGGGCTCGTCGCCGTCCGGGTCGCGACCGGGATCGCGGCCGCGATGACGACCCCCGGCTCGATGGCCCTCGCATTCCGGCTCTTCGACGACGACGAGCGGCGGGTCCGTGCGATCACGGTCATCTCCACCGTGGGGCTCGTCGGGCTCGCCGTCGGCCCCACGGTCGGTGGGCTCGTCCTCGCCGTCTGGCCGTGGCAGGTGCTCCTGCTCGTCAACGTGCCGATCGCGGCGCTGGCCTTCCTCGGGATCCGGCTCGGCGTCGCCGCGGACGACCCGGGCGGGCTCCACCGGGCCCCGGTCGACTGGACGTCCGCGGTGCTCGGGACGGCGACGATCGTCCTCGCCCTCGTCGCGCCGACGCGCTTCGCCGACGGCGGGCCCTCCGACTGGACGGCTTGGGCGGCCACGGTCGGCGCCCTCGGCTGCGGTGCCTGGTTCGGGGCCCGGCAGCGCCGCGTGGCGCACCCGCTGCTCGACCTCGCGCTCGTCGCCCGGCCGCTGGTGTCGAGTGGCCTCGCGTACAAGGCCGCCACGGGCATCGCGGTCGCCGGGCTCGGGTACCTGGTGACCCTGCACCTCCAGCTGGCGTGGGGGTGGCCGCCGGCCCTCGCCGCGCTCGGCATGCTGCCGCAGGTCGCCGTGCTCGTGGCCGGCAGCGCGTTCGTCGGGCCGTTCGTCCGTCGGGTCGGCCTCGGGCACGCCGCCTGGTCGAGCGCGGCCGCGGTGGTCGTGGGACTCGCGGTGTACACGCTGCTCGGGCCGCTCGGCTACGGGTGGATCGCCCTCGCACTGGTGCTGGTCGCCGCGGGCATGCGGGTCGTCGGGGTCGTCGCCGGCACGAACGTCCTCGGCGGTCTGCCCGGGGACCGCACGACCATCGGCGCGGCCCTGGTGGACACGTCGTCCGAGGTCGCCTCCGCCGTCGGTGTGGCGATCGCCGGGACGGTGCTCGGCGCGGTGTTCACCGGGTCGCTCACCGCGACGCCGTGGAGCCACGCGCAGAGCGCCGCGTTCGACCACGCGGTGACGATCGGCGGATCGGTCCTGACCGTGCTCGCGGGCGGCCTCGTCGCCTGGGCGATGGTCCGGGCCCGGCGCGCGCTGCCGACCGTGCCGTCCCCGGCTGCCGATGTCGTGGCCCCGGAGCGCCGGGCCCCGGACCACCAGCCCGCGGGTCGCTGACCCTCGGACCAGCAGCCCGCGGGCCGCCGTCCCGTCGGGCGGCGGCCCGCCGGACGCTGGCTGTCGGTCGGCGGCCCGTCGACCGCTAGCCCTCGGAGAGTTCCTCGGCGCGGGCGATCGCGGCGCGCGACGCCCGCTCGAACGTCCCGGCGAGGTCGGCCTCCTGCAGCACCGCGACGGCGCGTTCGGTGGTGCCCTTCGGGCTCGTGACGGCCTTCCGCAGCGCGGTCGGCTCCTTGCCGGACGCGGCGAGGAGTTCCACCGCCCCGCGCAGCGTGCCCTGGACCATCGCCTCGGCCTGCTCGGCCGTGAACCCGAGGGACTCGGCGGCCTGCTGCCACTGCTCGACGAGGAGGAAGACGTAGGCGGGACCCGACCCGGACACGGCGGAGAGGGCGTCGAGCTGCGACTCCGGCACCTCGATCACCACGCCGGAGACGTCGAACACCGACGAGGCGAGCGCGACGGCCTCGGCGTCGGCGGACGGGCCGGCGCTGATCCCGGTCACCCCGCGGCCGACGCCGATCGGGGTGTTCGGGAGCGCCCGGACCACGCGGACCCCGGCCGGCACCCGCGCCTCCATGCTGGCGGTCGTGGTCCCGACGGCGACGCTCACGACGACCGTCCCTGGTGCGAGGTCGGCCGACACCTCGTCGAGCAGCTCCCCGATCGCGTAGGGCTTCACCCCGAGCACCACGAGCGACGCGCCACGGACCGCGGCACGGTTCGCGTCGGGGTCGGTGTCGGTCGCGGTCGCGTCGAGGCCACGCTCCCGGTGCGCCGCGGCCGAGGACTCCGACTTCGTGGTCAGGGTCACGGTGGCGGGGGCCAGACCGGCAGCGAGCAGCCCGTCGAGGACCGCGCCGGACATTGAGCCGACGCCGAGCAGAGCGGTGCGGGGCAGTTCGATCGTCATGCCCCAGACCCTACCGAGCGCCCTCGCCTAGGATCGTCTTCCAGGTCGGGAGAAGGGACAGCTGTGAGCGCTTCAGGAGGCACGAAGGCGATCCTCGCCGCGCTCGGCGCGAACGTCGGCATCGCGATCGTGAAGTTCGTCGCCGCGGCGATCAGCGGATCGGCGTCGATGCTCGCCGAGGGCGTCCACTCGCTCGCCGACTCCGCGAACCAGCTCCTCCTGCTCCTGGGCGGCCGTCGCGCCCGCCGTGCCGCCGACGAAGAGCACCCGTTCGGCTACGGACGCGAGCGGTACGTCTACGCCTTCGTCGTCTCGATCATCCTGTTCTCGGTCGGCGGCGTGTTCTCGCTCTACGAGGGCATCGAGAAGGCCACCCACCCGCACCCGCTCGAGAACTGGTGGCTGCCGGTGGTGGTGCTCGTCATCGCGATCGGGCTCGAGGGCTTCTCCCTCCGCACCGCGCTCCGGGAAGCCCGACCGCAGAAGGGCCGGCAGAGCTGGGTGCAGTTCGTCCGACGCGCCAAGGCGCCGGAACTCCCGGTCGTCATGCTCGAGGACACCGCCGCCCTGCTCGGCCTCGTCTTCGCACTGTTCGGCGTCGGCCTCACCGCCATCACCGGCAACGGGCTGTTCGACGCGATCGGCACGATGCTCATCGCCGCGCTGCTCATCGCCGTCGCGGTCGTGCTCGGCATCGAGACGAAGAGCCTGCTCGTCGGCGAGGGCGCCACCGCCGCCGAGGTCGAACGCATCAAGCACGCGGTGCTCGACGGTCCCGAGGTCGACTCGATCATCCACATCAAGACCCTGTACCTCGGCCCCGACGAGCTCATGGTCGGCGTCAAGGTCGCGGTCGACGGCGACCGACGACTGGGCGACGTGGCGGCCGGCATCGACACGGTCGAGCACCGGGTGCGGCAGGCCGTGCCGATCGCCCGGGTGATCTACGTCGAGCCCGACGTCCTCCGGACCGGACCCCGACCGCCCACCGAGGCGATCGTCATCCGCGCCGCGGACTAAGGGGAACCTTGCTGGCGGGCACCGGGACCGGTCATCCACGATGGTGACATGTCGGCGCTCTTCAACATCCTGCTCATCCTGCACTTCCTCGGCCTCGCGGCCGTCATCGGGGCGTTCCTCGTGCAGGTGCGGCGCAAGGGCGGCTTCCAGACCGTCTGGCCGATCACCGGGCTCGTCGTGCAGCTCGTCACCGGCCTCGGGATGATGGGGATCATCGACGCCACCCAGGACGGCGGCGCGAACCACGCCAAGCTCGGCGTGAAGCTCGTCATCGCCGCCGTCGCCCTGGTGCTCGCGTTCGTCGCCCGTGCCCGCCAGAAGCGGGCGGACGCCGGCGCGGCGAAGGCGAAGGCCGCGCTGCCGTTCTTCCACTCCGCCGGCGCGCTCGCGATCGTCAACGTGCTGATCGCGGTGCTCTGGAGCTGAGTCGCCGCCGGGCTGCGCCCCGGCTCCTCGGGCCCGCGGTCCCTCTGCCCGGTCAGCGGCGCGCCGCGAAGAACGCGTCGAGCAGCGCGGCGCACTCCCCCTCGAGCACGCCGCCGATGACCTCGGACCGGTGCGGGAGCCGGCGGTCCCTCGCGATGTCGTAGACGCTCCCGCTCGCGCCGGCCTTCGGGTCCCACGCGCCGAACACGATCCGCGGCACCCGGGACGCCATCACCGCGCCGGCGCACATCGGGCACGGCTCGAGCGTCACCACCAGGGTGTGCTCCTCCAGGTGCCAGTCGCCGACCGCCGCCGCGGCTGCCCGCAGGGCGAGGACCTCGGCGTGCGCCGTCGGGTCCTGCCGCGCCTCGCGCTCGTTCCGCCCGACGGCGACCACCGTGCCGTCACGGTCGAGCACGACGGCGCCGACGGGGACGTCCCCGGTCGCGAGGCAGGCGCGCGCCTCGTCGAGCGCGCGCTCCATCGCCGGGACGAACGGGCGGGCGGCGGGTGCTTCCACAGGGACCTCCTGGCGGTCGGCAGCACGGTAGGCTCGACCCTATGCGAGTTCACGTCGCCGACCACCCGCTCATCACCCACAAGCTCTCGGTGCTCCGCGAACGGACCACTCCCTCCCCCAGTTCCGCGCCCTCACCGAGGAGCTCGTCCCGCTCCTCGCGTA
>NZ_BACZ01000308.1 GCF_000333375.1 Curtobacterium sp. B18 | reverse complement strand
CCATGATCATCACCGCGGTGAGCGCGGCCATCGGGATCTCGGCCACGACGTCGTGCAGGACGATCGTCAGCACGAGCACCGACGCTCCGGCGGCGAAGGTCGAGATGCGCGTCCTGGCCCCCGCCGTCTTCACGTTGATGACGGTCTGGCCGATCATCGCGCACCCGCCGGTCCCGCCGAAGAAGGCGGAGGCGACGTTCGCGATGCCCTGCCCCCACGACTCCCGCCACTTGCTCGACCCGGTCTCGGTGATCGAGTCGACGAGCTGGGCGGTGAGCAGCGTCTCGATCAGGCCCACGATCGCCACCCCGAACGCGTACGGCGCGATGATCTGCAGCGTCTCCAGCGAGAACGGCGTGGTGATGCCGTTGAACCCCGGCAGCGCCGTCGGCAGCGCGCCCTCGTCGCCGACCGTCGGCACGGCGACGCCGAACAGGATGGTGATCGCGGTGATCACGACCACCGCGACGAGCGGCGCGGGGACCGCCTTCGTGAGGAACGGGAACCCGATGATGACGGCGACGCCGAGGGCCGTCAGCGCCCAGACGACCGGCGGCACGTCGGGGCCGAACAGGTTCGGGAGCTGGGCGGTGAAGATGAGGATGGCCAGGGCGTTCACGAACGCGACGTTGACGCTCCGCGGGATGAACCGCATCAGCCGCGCGACGCCGAGGAAGCCGAGCACGATCTGGACGAGGCCGCCGAGGACGATCGTCGGGACGAGGTAGGCGATCCCGTGGTCACGCACGAGCGGCGCGATCACGAGGGCGACCGACCCCGCCGCGGCGGAGATCATCGCCGGACGACCGCCCACGATCGAGATCACGACGGCGATGACGACGCTGGAGAACAGCCCCACCGCCGGGTCGACGCCGGCGACGACCGAGAACGAGATCGCCTCGGGGATGAGGGCGAGCGCGGTGACGACCCCGGCGAGGACCTCGCGCGTGAGGAGACGGGGCGAGCGCAGGGCGCTGAGGACGCTGGGCGCGGAGGGAGCGTGGGTGATCACGGACATCGCTC
>NZ_BACZ01000309.1 GCF_000333375.1 Curtobacterium sp. B18 | reverse complement strand
CCGAGCACGACGAGCACGCCGATGAGGACCGCGAGGGTCGCGAGCACGGACGCACCCGGTGCCGGCGCAGCCACGACACGACGGGGTGCATGGCGGACGCGATGATGAGCGCGAGGAGCACCGGGATCGTGACGACGCTCAGCGTGGCCGCGGCGTAGACGATGCCGATGACCACGACGAGCAGGACGATCAGCTGCAGGCAGCGGGTGGCCAGACCGCCGAACGAGTCCGACCAGAGCTTCGTCACCCTGCTCGGCGGGGTGTCGGGGTGCGGGGTGTGCGGGCTGCCGAACAATGGCATGGGGCTCCTCGGGGTACGGGTGTGCCCGCCCACCGTACCGGCGCGGCGACGATCCGGGCCGGGGTGTGTCGACGGGTGCTCGATGCGTGTTCCGGACGGTTCTCGTGCCGAGGGTCGCGCGACAGTACGCTGGTGGACATCGGACCGACTCAGGGTCCCGTCGTCATGATGCTCCTCGCGGTCTGCGGGGTCTGGCGTGACGGGACGGTCCGGTCGGATCCGGAGTGCGCATCACTCCGACGAAGGGCTGGTCGACGTGACCGCCACGCTCCACACGTTCTCGCACCCCGTCGAACTGTTCGCCGGTTCGCCCCGGACGCCCCTCGGCCCGCTGGCCGTCTCCGTCGTCGAGCTGGTGCTCGCGTGACCGACCGCCGCCAGGAGGACTGGCACCGCCACGGCATGCGCTCGCCCGAGGACATCGCCGACCTGCTCGCCGCGCGGCTCGGTGGTTCGGACGAGACGCTCCGTGCGGTCGGACCGACGTGGGACGAGCCGTCCTACGCGGACTTCCTCGGCGAACAGCTCTGAACGGACCGCTGACGCGCTGACGCGTCTGACGGACGGGAGGCGCGGTGCCGGCTGGCGCCGCGCCTCCCGTCCGTCGTGGCGTCCGGTCAGACCGCCGCCGCCTCCTCGAGCGCGGCGTCCGCCCGCTCCGATGACCCCGCGGCGAGACCGCGGGCGATCCGTCCGCGGGACAGCGCCCACAGCACCAGCGCCGCGACGAACACGAGCACCTCGGTGACGGTCAGTGCCCAGATGATCCCGGCGAGCCCGAACCACAGGTTCCCGACGAGCACGATCGGGATGAACAGCACGCCCTGCGCCATCGACAGGACCATGGCGGGCAGCACCATCCCGGTCGCCTGGAACAGCGACGTGAGCAGGCCGGTGAAGCCGTTCACGATCGTGGCGACGAGTTGTGCGGTCAGGATGGTCAGGCCGATCGCGAGCACCGAGCGGTCGCCCGAGAAGATCGTGAAGACCTGCTCGCGGAACACGAACACCGTGCCGGAGAACACCAGGACGATCGTCCCGACGGTGAACGCGGCACCACGGAGCGCGGCGCGGAGCCGGTCGGCGTCACCCTTGCCGAACGCGTAGGCGAGGAGCGGCAGGACGCCGATCGTGACGCCCATCACGAGGAACTCGGGCACCTGGGCGATGCGGACGGCGACGCCCATCGCCGCGAGCGGGTCGTCCCCGTACCCGGCAGCGAGGTTGTTCAGCACGAGGGTCGTCACGATGAGGAACCCGGCCTGCAGCAGTTCGCTCGAACCGATGCCGAACACCGGCCCGACGACGTCCCTCCGAAGCGTGAACCACTTCGGTGCGAAGCGCACGTTCGCGCTGTTCCGCTGGAGCCAGACGATCCAGTAGCCGATCGCCACGACGTTGCCGAGGCCGACGGCGAGGGCGGCGCCGGCGACGCCCCAGTGCAGCACGAGGATGAAGAGCACGTCGAAGACGAGGTTGCCGACGGTCGACAGGACGAGCCCGATCATGGCCTGCCGCGCCGCCCCTTCGGAGCGGACGATCTGCTCCAGCGTGAACGACGCGGCGAGCACCGGCACGAACGCGAGCATGACGGCGACGTAGGCGCTCGTGGCGGGCGCCGCGGCGGCGTCGGCACCGAGCACGGCGACGAGCGGGTGCAGGAACACCAGGCCGAGCACGGCGAGGACCACGCCGGTGGCGACGGCTCCCCAGAGGGCGAAGGCGGCGACGCGCTTGATGTCCTCGGCCTTGGCGGGATCGTGTTCCGAGGCCCCGAGCATGCGCGACATGAGGGCGCTGCCGCCGACGCCGAACACGCCGCCGACGGCCATGACGATGCCGAGGAGCGGGGTGCCGAACGTGATCGCCGCGAGCAGCGAGGTGTCGTGCTGCGATCCGACGAAGCCGGCGTTGATGACGTTGTAGACGGCGCTGACGACCATCGCGGCGGCCATCGGGACGCACAGGTGGACGAGGGCGCGGCCGATCGGGGCGGCGGACAGGTACCAGCGGTTCCTCGCCGCGGCGGTGTCGGGTGCGGTGGTGCTCATGGCTGCCTCCTCCTGGGCACGGCGGAGCGCGCGCCGACCGTCGGTCGGCGCCGCAGGGCATGACGGATGACGCGATCGGCGTGGGCCGACGCGCGTGGGTGGGTCGCGCCTCCTGGACGGGCCGGGAGGCGCGGGTCAGGTCACCGGGTGGGTTCCGGCAGTTCCGCGGTCACCTTGTGCAGGAGTTCCTGCAGGGTGGCGCGCTCGTCGGCGTCGAGCGGTGCGAGCAGGACGTCGTCGAGGGCGACCATGGCGTCCTCGAAGCCGGCGATGAGGGCGATCCCCTCGTCGGTGGCGAAGACCCGCTTCGTCCGGGCGTTCCGGGCGTCCGCCCGGCGTTCGACGAGCCCGCGCCGCTCGAGCCCCTGCAGGAGGCTCGAGACGCTCGCCGCGCTCGTCCGGGTGATGTCGGCGATGTCCCGCTGGATCGCGCCGGGTGTGTGCTGCAGGTACCCGAGGACGAAGCTCTGCTCCTGGGTGAGGTCGCGTTCGCGGACCCACTCCTCGGCAGCCTTCCGTTGGGCCCACCCGATCCAACGCATCTGCTGGAGGGGAGAGTCGAGCCGAGGTACCTGGTGCGTCATGATCAGAACACTAACCGTTCGACATCTAACTGTCAACGATCGAAGATCGAATCCCGTGTGCCCCCGAACGGGGGTATCGCCAGCACCGGGGAAGCGCCTTGTAGATTGCTCAGGAAGCGCGGTCTCACCAACCGCACATCCTCAGCTCGACGACGTCGCCGAGCCCACCCCGGGGGGATCAGGACATGGCACGAGGACGAACGATGCGCGCACGATCGATGCGCCCGTCCGTGGACGCTGCCTGCACCGCTCCCCGCCTCGCCGGAGGTGATCACTCCGGATAGCCGCGCCCGCGCGCAGCACGACGCGCACACGTGACTCCGGGCCGCCCCACCAGCGCGCCCGTCGGATCCCCCGCCCCACCAGCGGGGGATGGATCAGCAGGCGGACGACCTCCGCCTGGAGGAAGAGGCACCATGCCACGCACTGCAACACGCTTCGCGCTCCGCGCGGGCGCCACGGCCACCGTCGCGGCCGTGATCATCGGGGGAGCAGCCCTCCCCGCGCACGCCGCCGCGAGCGACGTGACCCAGGCCGAGGGTCGGCTCGTCGCCGGCAGCGGAACCGTCGACCTCGACACCGTCGCGGCGCTCGCCGGGTCCTTCGGGGCCACAGCGCCCGGCGGGACGGCCGCCGGGCAGTCGGACCCGCTCGACCTCTCGGTGCTGGACAGCCTCGGGATCACCGTCCCCGGCGGCATCCAGCTGCTCGGCCAGAACGGCCTCGTGAACGTCGGCGTCGCCGGTCAGGTCGCGAGCACGGACACCACCTCGGCGGTCGCCGCCGCCGGCGCGGTCGGTGCCGACGGCGCGATCCAGGTCGGCCCGGGCACCCCCGGCGCCGGCGCGACCGTGAACCTCACCCCGCTGCTCGGCGGGCTCGACGTCGACGACGTCGTGAGCGAGCTCTCGGTCGGTCTCGGTGCCCTGTCGGCCCGTGCCGAGGCGACGCGCACGTTCGACGGCTCGGACGTCACCACCGACTACCAGGTCGCGGGTGCGCAGGTCCGGCTCGTGAGCCCGGCCGTCCAGCAGCTCGTGACCTCGCTGGACACGACGCTCGGCACGACCGACGACACCGTGAACACGGCGATCGGCGAGGACGGCCGCACCACCGAGCTCACCGACGCGCTGCTCGACCCGGTGACCGACGCGGTGAACACCCTCGGGCTCGGCACGCTGACGCTCGAGGACACCACCGCCCAGCTGACCGCGGACATCGACCTGCAGGGCGCGCTCGCCAGCGTGACGCAGCAGCCGCTCACCGACGGGCCGGTCACGATCGACCTGTCCTCCGGCGTCGTCACGATCGACCTCGCGCAGCTCTACACGCTGAACGACCTGCCGGCGAACACCACGCTGCTCGACGACGCGACGATCAACGCCCAGATCACCGGCGCGATCTCGGACATCCTGACCGACCAGCTCCCCGCGCTGCTCACCACCAGCCTCACGAACGCGCTGGACGTCGCCGACGTGCAGCTCGTCGTCAACACGGGCGTCGACCTCCTCGGCGCGGACGTCGCGGGCCTCACCCTGACGGTCGACACCACGGTCGGCGACCTGCTCGGCACCGGCGACGGCGCCACGCTCGCGGTCGCCGGGACAGGGATCCTCGCCCCGGTGCTCGACGAGCTCGACCCGCTGCTGCAGCCGCTGCTCGGGTCGACCATCGTCCCGGGGCTCACCGGCATCCTCGGTGACGTCCTCGGCGGCGACTTCGTCGCGGAGACCGTGCAGACCCTGGTCACGACGATCACCTCGACCGCCACCGCCCTCGACCCGCTGCTCGACGTCGTGAACGAGGTCGTGTCGGTCACGATCAACTCGCAGACCGACCCGTCCTTCACCGAGCCGACGGCCGACGACACCGGGGCCACCACGGTGCGGGCCGTCCGCCTGCAGCTCGTGCCGGCGGCCGACCTGGCGACGGTCGACCTCGCCACGGCGACCGTGCAGGCCGACCCCTTCGCGGGCATCGTCATCACCTCGCCCGAGGACGGCACGGACTACGCCGTGGAGACCGACGACGACACCACCGACGTCCCGGTGACGGGGACCGCCGAGCCGGGCGCCGACGTCGACGTCACGCTCGACGGTGACGACGAGGGCACGCAGTCGACCGTCGCCGACGAGGACGGCACCTGGACC
>NZ_BACZ01000310.1 GCF_000333375.1 Curtobacterium sp. B18 | reverse complement strand
CGAGGAGCTCTCGAGCGGCCTGGACATCGTCGAGCCGATCATGGGCGTCGCCGCGTGGCGTGACGACGTCGAGGTCGCGACCGAGGTCGTGTCCGTCCGCTTCGAGGCCGGCCGCCCCGTGGCGATCAACGGCGTCGAGTACGCGGACGCCGTCGCCCTGGTGTACGAGGCGAACGCGATCGGTGGCCGCCACGGTCTCGGTGCGTCCGACCAGATCGAGAACCGCATCATCGAGGCGAAGAGCCGCGGCATCTACGAGGCGCCGGGCATGGCGCTGCTGCACATCGCCTACGAGCGCCTGCTCAACGCGATCCACAACGAGGACACGGTCGCGTCGTACCACAACGAGGGCCGTCGCCTCGGTCGCCTGATGTACGAGGGCCGGTGGCTCGACCCGCAGTCGCTCATGCTCCGTGAGTCGCTGCAGCGCTGGGTCGCCTCGGCGGTCACGGGCGAGGTCACCCTGCGGCTCCGTCGCGGTGACGACTACACGATCCTCGACACCACGGGGCCGGCGCTGTCGTACCACCCGGACAAGCTCTCGATGGAGCGCGTGGGCGACGCCGCCTTCGGTCCGGACGACCGCATCGGCCAGCTGACGATGCGCAACCTCGACATCGCGGACTCCCGGGCACGCCTCGAGCAGTACGCCGCCGCCGGCCTCATCGGTGGCGCGACGGGCGAGCTCGTCGGGCAGCTCGAAGCGGGTGAGTCGGAGGAGATCCTCGGCGGCGCGGTCGTCACCTCGGACGCCGACGACGCGCTCGGTCGTCGGACGGACCTCGCGTCCGAGGGTGCAGCGTTCGACTCCGGCACCGACTGACCACGACACGGTACGACGAAGGGGGNNTNTNNTNNNTGTGTAGGNTCCTTTCGTCGTGGTGTGCTGCGCCCGGGCCGGCGGACGGGCCGGGGTCGAACGACATGGTCGACGTCGTACGACATCGATGACGTCGCTGCCGGGCGTGTGCAACTGTTGCAGCCGCGGGCGAACGACATGGTCGACGTCGTACGACATCGACGTTGTCGTTCCGGGGCGGCAGCGCGGACGGTGCAGACGACCCGAGCGCCCGAGCGCCCGACCGCACCCGCGCCCGACGCGGACGCAGGATCCGCGTCAGCGCGCCTCCGCGGTCTCCTCGCGCTTCTGGCGCCACGGGCGTGCCGGCTGGTCGGGCCCGTCCCACACCTGGATCGCTCCCCAGGCGGCGGCGAGCAGCGGCACCGAGATGATCGCGCCGGTGATGCCCGCGAGCACGGTGCCGGCGGTCAGCCCGATCAGGATGACGAGGCCGTGCAGCTTCAGCGTCTTGCCCATCAGGACCGGCTGCAGCAGGTTGCCCTCGAGCTGGTTGACGAGCACGACGATGCCGACGACGATCAGCGCCGGGACCGGACCGAGTGCGACGAGGGCGACGAGCGCGGCGAGGATGCCGGCCGCGGTGGCGCCGACGATCGGGATGAACGCCGTGATGAACACGACGACGGCGAGGGGGAGCGCGAGCGGGACGCCCACGAT
>NZ_BACZ01000311.1 GCF_000333375.1 Curtobacterium sp. B18 | reverse complement strand
GCCACAATAAGCAATGGTTACAAATGGGAGATTCTTAGAAGAGGGAAATGAAAGCCCAATGCTTGTCAAAGACCTTGTCAGGGCTGATCAGGGCTTCTTTACCGTTCTGTTACAAACGGGCGTTTTCATCTCGACAAGGTAACGGTCGCCACGTACACTCGTCCGAGTCCGCCGGCCACCCACGAGGCCCAGGACCCGTGACAGGACGTCTCGAACCCGTCTCCTGTCTCGATCGGAAACGATGACGAACGGATGGGGTTGCACGGCCGGCGATCACCCCCGCTGGCAGTGGTGACGAGACGCCGGAGACACCCCTTGACGCAGACCGGTTCCGCCGCGGACGACCAGACGCCCGCGAACCCGACGAACACCGTGATCGCCACCGACGCCCCCGTCTCACGCCGCGCAGCGCGCACCGTGACCCCGGTTCGCGACGCCCCGCTCCCCGGCGGTCGCCGCGCAGCCCAGGCAGCCCGTGCCGCCGCGACGACCAAGGCGAGCTCGTCGGCCCGCAAGCGCCGGTTCCTCGCGCCGGTCGTCCTGACGGTCGCCGTCGGCATGTTCGGCACCGTCGCGGTCGCCCCCGCGTTCGCCGCGACGTCGCAGTCGACCGGCACCGACGCCGACGCCGCCGCCGCGCAGCGCCAGGTCCGCACCACCCAGGCCCAGAACTTCTCCGTCTCCGACGCGGTCGCCCTCGCCGGCACGAGCCGCGACGGCTACGGCGCGACCTCCCAGTCGACGCTCGACGCCGAGGCCGCGAAGAAGGCCGCCGACGCCGCCGCGAAGCAGGCCGCCGAGCAGGCTGCGGCCACCCAGGCGGCCCGCGCCCAGACCGCGTCGCAGTACGCCTCGTACACGGGCCCCAGCGCTTCCGACTACGTCGCCTCGTCGACCGCCGCGAACACCCCGTTCTCGCTGCCGGCCGTGGTCGCCACCGCCAAGCAGTACATCGGCACTCCGTACGTCTTCGGCGGGGCCGACCCGTCGGGCTTCGACTGCTCGGGCTACGTCATGTTCGTGTACGCGCAGTACGGCATCAACCTCGCGCACTCCGTGCCGCTGCAGGACCAGGCCGGCACCACGATCCCCGAGTCCGAGGCGCAGCCCGGTGACGTCGTCATCTTCAACAACGAGGCGCACGACGGCTTCTACATGGGCAACGGCATGATCATGGACGCCCCGAAGCCCGGCGGCTCCGTCTCGATCCGTCCGATCTGGACCAGCGACTACCACATCGTCCGCTTCGGCATCTGACGACGGGGTGCCCACGGGGCACCTCGGCCGCGACGACCGAGCGTCGATCCCGTGAACATCGCCGGAACCGGCCCGTGCACCCTCGTGCCGGGCCGGTTTCTGACGTACCCTGACCCTGCACCGGCCCGAACGGTCCGAGCAGGGAGACCCCATGTCAGCGTTCCGCACGACCCGCACCATGGGTCGGCGCGCGCACGTCGACATATGGTCGACCACCGCCTGCGTGCACGAGCACGCCCCTGCATGACGAGAGCACTGCCCATCCGGGTGGTGCTCTTCGTGGTTCAGGGGCCGTTCGCGCGAGCGGAGGTCACCTGCGCGGTACCCCGGTCCGACGCACCCGCACAGCCTGGAAGCCGTCCAGGCACGTCGGAAGGGAACCCATGCGCACTCTCGTCCTCAACGCCGGTTACGAGCCCCTCGCGGTGATCTCGTTCCGTCGGGCCCTCGTGCTGGTCATGAACCAGAAGGCCGCCATCGTCGCCGCCGACCTCGACCACCCGGTCACGGGATCGACGTCCACCTACGACCGTCCGTCCGTCATCATCCTCACCCGGTACGTCCGCATCCCGCACTCGAGGCTCGTGCCGGTGTCCCGCCGGGGCGTCCTGCGCCGGGACGCGAACCGGTGCGCGTACTGCGACCGGCACGCCACGACGATCGACCACGTGCAGCCCCGCTCCCGCGGTGGCGAGGACTCGTGGGAGAACCTCGTCGCCTGCTGCCTGGCGTGCAACAACACCAAGGGCGACCGCACCCCGCAGGAGATGGGGTGGCGGCTCCGCTTCCGCCCGAAGGCGCCGCACGGGGCGTCGTGGGTGGTGCGGGGCATCGAGCGTCCGCAGTCGGAGTGGGACGAGTACCTCGTGGCCGCGTAGCGGCTGATGCCGCGGCTGACGCCGTGGCG
Organism: Curtobacterium sp. B18; assembly: GCF_000333375.1. GTDB lineage: Bacteria > Actinomycetota > Actinomycetes > Actinomycetales > Microbacteriaceae > Curtobacterium. The sequence goes on along the minus strand of NZ_BACZ01000311.1, from coordinate 14,408 downwards.
GACGGGAGGCGCGGGTCGGCACCGGCCCGCGCCTCCCGTCCGCCGGGATCCGCGTCGGACTGTCGGGACCCGCGTCGGACGGTCGGGCGCTGCCTGCGCGCGCGATGCGTCCGCCGGGACCCGCGTCGGAGTGTCGGGTGCGCGGCGTAGCGTGCCGCCATGGCCGAGACCCCGTGGATCGACGACGACACCATCGCGGACCTCCGTGCGCGGCTCCGGGCCACCCGGTGGCCCGACGCCCCGGTCGGCACGGGCTGGTCGCTCGGGATCGACGTCGACGAGCTGCGGGCGCTCGTCGCGTACTGGGCGGACGGCTTCGACTTCGCGGCGCACCGAGCGACGCTCGCCGCCCTGCCGTCGCGTCGGACGGTCGTCGACGGCATCGGCATCCACGTGCTGCACGTGCGCGCGGCGACACCGGGAGCCCTCCCGCTGCTGCTGGCGCACGGCTGGCCGGACTCCGGGTGGCGGTTCCGCAAGGTGGTCCCGATGCTCGTCGACGCCGGGTTCGACGTCGTCGTGCCGGACATGCCCGGGTACGGCTTCTCGGACGCCCCGCCCCGCGTGCTCGACGCCCGCGAGGTCGCGGGCCTGTGGGCCACGCTCATGACCGACCTCGGGTACGAGCGGTTCGCGGTGTCCGGCGGGGACATCGGCTCGCACGTCGCACGGTACCTGGCGCTCGACCAGCCCGACCGCGTCGTCGCCGTGCACCGGATCGACGGCGGGCTCGCGTGGCCCGGCCTCGACGCATCCACGCTCTCCGCCGCCGAGCAGGAGTTCGTCGCCGCGACCGACCGCTGGCGCACCGCCGAGGGCGCCTACGCGATGCTGCACCGCACCAAGCCGCAGACCGCCGCGGTCGGGCTGACGGACTCACCGGCGGGGCTCGCGGCCTGGATCGTGGAGAAGCTCCGGTCGTGGAGCGACTGCGGCGGCGACCTCTGGTCGGTGTACACGCGGGACGAGGTGCTCGCGCTCGTCACCGAGTACTGGGCGACGGCCACGATCGGGTCCTCGATGCGGATGTACCACGCCAACGCGGCGATCCCGGCGTCGCAGCTGGCTCGTCGGGTCGAGGTGCCGTCCGGGTTCTCGATCTTCCCCGGCGACATCGTTCGGGTGCCCGTGGAGTGGCTCGAGCGGACGACGAACCTCGTGTACCACCACGAGCTCGACCGGGGCGGGCACTTCGCGCCGTTCGAGCAGCCGGTGCTCTTCGTCGACGAGGTGCGGGCCTTCCTGGAGCCGTTCCGCCGCTAGAGTGGTGGGGCCAGCCTCTGTAGCTCAATGGAAGAGCAGTTCCGTCCTAAGGAAACGGTTGGGGGTTCGAGTCCCTCCAGGGGCACCAATACGACCTGTCCCGAACCCTCGACCCAATCCATAGTGGTCGAGGGTTCTTCTGTTTGCCCCGATTCGTCAGCAGATCCGGGGGTGACAGAGGTGGCGAGCTGACGCGACCGTTCGACGATGATTTCGAACGGCTGCGCCATGTCGCAGCGCAGCTGTCCCTCCCGGTCGACGTAGATGTGGGAGAAGAACGCCTGATTGAAGCTGCGGCGCAGGTGGTCCGGCGCGCGCAGGTAGGCCTCGTAGCAGTTGCCGGCGAGCGCGAGCGCGTCGTCGAGATTGCCGAGGACCTGCGCCTCGTCCTCGGCGAGACCGTCGAGCCGTTCCGCGATTCCGGCGAGCTTCGCCGTGATCGCCTTCTGTTCGTCCGCGTAAAGGTCGGCCGGAATGACGCCGCCGAGATGGCCGTCGAGCAGCTTCTTCGCGCGGTCCTTCAGGCGGGCCTGCTCGAGCGTCAGGTCGGCTGCCAGCCGGACGGACTCCTGCAGGTCCGCGCCGATCTCCGTTCGCATAGCTGCGCCGAGTCTCGCGCGGAGTTCGGGTGCGAGGGCGATGCTCGCGTAGAGCCGTACGACGAGCTTCTCGACAAGCGCGATCGAGACGGCAGGGGCGTCGCAGTCGTTTCTTTTCGCGGCCCGTCCGGCGCAGATGAAGTATTCGTAGAGCGTGCCGTGGCGGTTGACGGTCCGACCAGGCGAGTGTAGCCAGCGCCATCGTGATATTGATCTGCCGGAGTTGTGCCTGTTCGACAGTGAGCTCCGGAGTGCCGCACACCGACGCTCACTGGCAGCTTCCCTGTTCGCGCGAAAGCACCGCTAATCCTCCCGAGGGTCACGGTCGCCCCGAGGACGAGGCTGAGCGGCGTCAGTCGCCCGGCCGGATCCGATTCTGGGTGAGCCGGTCGACCACCTGACTCGGCAGGCACCCGTTGTCACCGAGGACTGAACGCAGGTGCTTCCTCTGATCGGTCTCGGACATCTGTCCGGTCGCTGCGGTCAGGAGATTCGCCCAGACGGCGGTCACATCGCCGACCATCCCCAGTACTACGTCGGGCGAGGTCAGGTACACGTAAGGTTGGGCGATCGAGGCGTGCTGGGGGTCGACCGCAAGCCGCTCCGACAAGAGCACGACCACGCTGCCCGCGGGGGCATGGTCGGCGCCGCGGTCATGGGCAAGCTGGTCGAGCTGCGTGTTGGCCTGACGGATGTCCTTGGCGGGGAGCAGCCCATCTTCGCGTTCCTCGGACTTCGCTTCGACGGTGAGCCACAGCGCGGTGCCCCATTCCCACGCGGAGTCGCAACGCGCCTGCCCCTTCGGCTTCGACGCCGCGGCGCCCAGATACTTGCCGAGAATTGTCAGCCCCCGTTCGTACCTTGCAGCCTCGTTCTGCGCCAGAGCGGCTTGCATCTCCGCGAGTTCGGCCGTGATGACGCTCGGACGGAGGCGGCCTCGGAGGCGCGTGATGATCTCGTTTACGGCGACTACGTCCATCGGGGCCACCTCGATCTCGTCGGCGGCGTACAGCGGCAGCATCTCACGCAACCAGGTTCCGCGGTTCGCGGCCAGGGCCGCCTCGCGGACCAGTTCACGTGCCCGCGCCCGCTCCGTCTCGTCCTTGGCTCCCAGGTGCAACCAGACGCCTGCGATGTAGAGCAAAAGTCCGCGGTAGCCGCGGGTTGCTTCAGGCCCGACGTGGACCACCGCCTCGCGGAGCTTTCCGCTCGCACCGGTCCAGTCGCCGCTATAAGCGAGGTTCCATGCCTCGACTTCAAGCGGCGCCGCCTTCCCGAGCGGCTCCGTCGCCGGCGGCTCCACCTTGACGGCGTCCTCTCGAAATTCCGAGACTAGCTCTTCGCCGTTCTCCCGCCATTCCTTGTCGTGAGCGAGGAAGGTAGCGACGTTCTCGACGACGTCGTCCGGATTCGCACCGCGGCTATTGGCCCAGCCGAACTGCACCTCCGCTTGAATTTCGGGCTCAAGTGCCGAAATGTTGTCCTGCCGACTGAAGTACTTCGTGATGTCAGCGCCGCGGACGATCACAACCGCGTAGTCATTCGGACCCCGGGTGCTTCGACCGGCGCCCTGGACGATCCGGGATCGGATTCGCTCTGACAGCGCGGCGTTCGCTTCGGCGCGTTCGCTGAGGAATTTCTCTTGCAGGCCGACGGCGTCGGGCTTGCCGTCGAGGACGACGATTCTGCAGGCATGGTCCGGAAGGTCCATGCCGTCGTAGCGGTTGGCAAGTCCGAGCACCCCGGTCTTCGCAATCGCGAACGCTTCGAGGCCTTCCTCCTCCAGCTCGTCTCGGCCGAAGACGGGGACGTCCTTGCCCGCGAGCGACTCCGCGGTTGCTCGGGCGCGTGCGACGGTGTCCTGGCTGAGGACCAGCGCCTTGTCGGTCAGGCCCACGAGGCGCCTGGTGAGGGCCATCCCATCGCCGCCGGCAACCAGGTCGGGAAACACGAACAGGCGCCGTCCGGATCTCGGGGGCGTCTTGCCGGGCAGCGGCATCCGTGTGATTTCTCGCCGGCCGAAAGCGCGCTCGAGCTCTCCGCCTGCACCGAGAGTCGCGGACAGGTAGATGCGCTGTCGCGCCTGCGTGAACACCCTGTTTTCGAACGTGGGCGGAATCATCGGGCGTATCTGGATTCCACCGTAGGAAAGGTAAACCAGACATGAGGCCAGCCCCGCGCGCACCATCGCCAGTTCGAACTTGTACGGTTTCGGCAGCTTGACCAGGGTCGCGTCCAGCGCGGCGAGCGCGTGCGGATCTGCCGCCGGGAGGATCAGCCTCACCTGGTGATGCGCGCCGGGATCGGGAACGCCTTCGAGTCTCTGGAGCAATAGGCCGGACAGGAAGGGCTTAAGGGCTGCTAGCACAGACAGATAGGCGTCCTCGTCGTCTGACCGCCGGATGTCAACGCCGTACTCGTGCCCGACGAACTGCTCGCCGGCGTGAGCGTCATCAAAGATGACGAGGCGGGGGACAGGCACGTGTGGATTGCTGTTGAAGATCGCGTTGTACGTCACGACGCCGATCGCCTCTCCGCTCTCGACGGCGGTCGCATCAGCGAGGTCCCAGCCCGTGTGACTGCCGATCAGTAGCGCGACGGGCACGCCCTCGCGCTTCGCCGCGGCGGCCACTTGCTTTGCGAGCTGCTTCGTGGGCGTCGCGTAGAGAACGGGGCCTTCGCCTTTGCGTCGAACCCACTCTCCGATGAGCAGGCCCGGGACCGTCTTGCCAGTGCCTGTTGGGAGCTCCAGGGCAAGATCGGCCGTCGCCTGATGCTTCTCGGCATACGCGCGGATGACGTCGCCCTGGTGTAGCCAGAGGGAGGGAACGGCCTCGCCGGTTCGAGGGAGTCCTCCGCGGAGGTACATCTCCTCGGGTGTCTCGAAGTGCTGAGCAGCCTTCTTTGCCTTGCCAACGAACGCCATCGTGAACTCCTCCGGGGCAGGCCGCGCTCCAAGGCGCAGACTCAGTGCGAGAGACATATTCTCATGTTTCGCGCCCTCGCGCGGACCAAGGATGCTTAGCGCCGTAGCTGCGCGATCCTCCCGACGACCTCGGTGGCGAGCGCGCCGATCATGTGATCGTCACTAATCGCGAAACCAGACGCCGTGAAGAACTCCTCGCGCTCCGCATACTCAGAGGACAGGTCGACAACTCCCGCGACGTACTCGCAACGGCGCGCGAGCGCCTCGTCGGCAAACGCCTTCAGAAGGTCCAACCCGACGCCACGCCGCCGCGCGGCAGGGGCGACATAGATGCGAGTCAGGAACGCGTGCGGACCTGGAGGCAGATCGAGGGAACCGAACGATGGGTCGCCCTGGAAGTCGGACCCGAATGTGCCCGTGACGACGCCCTCTATGGCGCCGGCGTTCCAAGCGGCCAGATCGAGGTGGGGAGGCTTCGCGTTCCGATACCAGTCGGAAATTCCGGACGGCAGGTCGACGGCTGCCGCCAGCATCGAGACGAGGCCGGGGCGATCGGCCGGTTGGATGGCTCGCACGGTCACGTGACCAGGAGAACACGTCGACATGCGACGTCGCTACCCGTACATCGCGCCGTCAACATGCAACTCCATCGTTCGGGTTCGATCAAAGCTGCGGCAGCCCGGACTCTCTAGGGGATATTTCACGAGGAGGTCCCGGCTGAATTGCTGAGGCGTCGAGGCGCGAACCGTCCCTCGCGAACAGGGCCCGCAAGCACGGAAAAAGTGTGCCGCTAGGGCGCATGCGTCTGTAGAGTCAGTCGGGATATTCTTGCCGAACCGCCACCGCTGGATGAGGTACCGGGGGTATGTAAAGAACACGTCATGAACTTCGCAAGTCCGGGTGCATAATGAAGGCAAGGTGAGATCGACTCATGGGGAGGGTCTAATGGTTTCAGAAGAACAGCTCGGGCGATGGACCGGACCGTCAAGTCCGACGGAAAAAGAGAAGCAGGACCGGACTGAGCGCATGATTCGCGAGGCGATCGATGCCCACGATGCATTCTCGGGTGTGTCGCTTGCGATCTACGCCAAGGGTTCGTACGCAAACAACACTAACGTCAAAGCCGATAGTGACGTGGATATTGCCGTAGAATGCCAGGAGGTTGTGTATTACCGGGACCGTGATCCCAATGCGGACCACTCCGGAGTCCCCTATACGGGTATTTGGACACCGCAGTACCTTCGTTCTGAGATTGAGTCGGCGCTTAGGGCAAAGTTCCCCGGTTCGGTAGACGCGACAGGTTCCACTGCACTGCGAGTCAACTCCAACACGGCACGCGTCGACGCGGACGTTGTTCCTTGTTTCCGCTACGTCGAATACTTTGCGAATGGTCGCACTCGAGAAGGCGCACGTGTTTTCAAGAACGACCACACTTTCACCGAGAATTATTCCAAGCTGCAGTTGTTGCATGGGACGCAAAAGAACACACGGACAAACCACTACTACAAAAAGACGGTCCGTATTCTAAAACGGCTCGAGAACGTGCTCGTCACGGCCGGCTTAGCCGAGGAAATGCCCTCCTATCTGATGGAATGCCTCATCTACAACTGCCCTGACGAGTACTTCCTCAGATCGACTTGGCGCTCGGTGATGCAGGGCTGCCTAGCGGACATCTATAATTACACTATGACGGCCGAGCCCTCCGAGGAATCCGACCGATGGATGGAGGTGAACGACGTCAAATTCCTTTTCCACTCGTCCCAAAAGTGGACTCGTGAAGACGTGCATGCGTTCGCTTCGGCTGCGTGGGAGTACATGGAGTTCGACGCGTGATGTCCGGCGTGTTTGTTAGAGCCGTGACAATCATCGTCTCGCTGGTATTCGTCATCGCGACATGGGCGATCGCGGGTACGCCGGACACCGCATTCTTGCGTTTCTTTTCCGCCGCGGTGTTCATTGCTACGGCATGTGTGAATATCTGGGACCGATTCGTCTGGAGGTTTGGGTGGCTTCAGAAGCTATCCGCGGTTCCTCGGGATGTCAGCGGAACTTGGGAAACGCAACTCAAGTCCCAGTGGGTTGATCCTGTAACCGGACACGGAATCCCCGAGAAGGTTGTTTATCTCGTCATTCGCCAGACGAGTACCTCTGCGAGCGTCACGTTGTTCTCTGACGAGTCGCGGTCGCGGTCATCCCTCGCTCGAGTCGTCAAAGAAGGTGATGCATGGGTTTTGCACTACGTGTACACGAACGAGCCGGGTCAGGACGTGCGTCACCGCAGTCAGATTCATCACGGTTCCGGTGTGCTTGAGCTTGCGGGCAATCCGGTCCAGCGCGTCGCGGGAAGCTACTGGACGGACAGAAACTCGAAGGGTTCATTGAGGCTGACCCGGCGTTCAAAGAAACTAGCGGACGATTATCAAGGGGCTCGCGAACTCTTCGATGAGGACTCTGTTTCTTGACGGCGAGTTCGGTCGACTCGTCAGGTTGTCAGAAGATCAGTGCTGGCGAAGCTCCCCAACCTTCACCCCGCTTATGTCGGGGTGGTGGGAGGGGTCAACTGGCCGAGCATCAAATTCCTGTTGTCGCGGGACCTTGTCGCCGCGGCGGGACCGGACGTCGAATCGGCTGGGGCCGGTGTGCAGATCTTCCCGGTGGTCCGTCTAGAGATCGACATCCAAAAGTTGGCGCGCAGATTCCTCGAGTTCAGCCGGCGCGACTGTGACAGACGCGAGGCCGACGAGGCCGCCTGGTCTGAATCCATTCCCGTCAGCGCCGCCTTCACCGTCTTCGGATCCCGTCCGATCTTCCGTCCGATCGCGTTGAAAGTCATGCCAGTGTCGGCGAGTCCTGAATCCGGAAGATCTCCGAGCGGGCGAGCGGCTGTGGCCCTAGCTCCAGCCCTCGGCTTCGCAGATGCTTCGCGACGATGTTCCCGCTGACGCCCCATTTGCCGGCCAGCTGCCGAACGGTCACTGCGCCCGCCGGGCCTGAACTCCTTCGAGCTGTTCAGCGTGCCGGGCCAGCTCGTGTACCTGCGCCAATGAGCCTTCCAGGACGTCCTGCTGGTCCCGACTGCATCGGCTCCGGATCAGGGCCCGGTGGTGAGCTGCGGCTTCGCGTGCGTCCTGAACCGGTTCGACACCCTGGTGGCCGCACACCGTGCCCACGACGCGGGCATGGTGAGTGATCCGCGGGACACGCCTTGGGGTACCCGCGATGTCGGGATAATCACGCCGGAGAAGGTATGAGTCGTCTCACCGCCGCGAAGCCCTTCGATACGGCCAGTCAGACCGCCAAGGACCTCGAAGCCATCGGCAGGAACGCACCGGACGCCGATGGCGAGAAAAACGGAGCGAGTGCTTGATGACAGCGACGCCGTGGACTTGACGGTTGGTCGGCCGCGGCGTCGCTCGGGGTGACGGTTCGGACTTTGCATCACTGAGATGAGATCGCTCTTGCGCGGCCGTCGTCATGGTCAGCTGCCGGGTACCGCCTCTTTGGCGCAGGGGACCTCGAGCGATTGCGGTGCATCGTCATCTACCGCGAGCTGGGGCTCGACCTGCAAGGCATCCGGTGCGTCCTCGACGAACCGAACGTGGCTGTTCTCGCTGTGTTGCGCGACCGGCAGAACCAGCTTGCGGTGCGAGTCGAGCATCTCAGCTCGCTCGACGATGACCTGGCCAAGATGGTCGACGCGCACGAACATGGGCTGCTTATGACCGCTGAGGAGCAGATCGCGACGTTCGGGCCTGGATCGAATCCGCAGTGGCCAGCCACGGCGCGGCAACTCTACGGCGATACGCCGGAGTGGAGGCACTACGCCGAACGCTCCGTGCTAGGTCGCCCACAGACCACCCGCGACTTGGCCAACTCCGCTAGCGCGTGCGACCGGTGGGCATGCACTCGCTCTTGCAAGTCGCGTTCAGGGTTCTCACGACGCAGAAAAGCAGCCGCGGAAACCCCGCGGCTGCTTTTCCGGTTACTAGAGTACGTTCCAGTAAGCGTGCCCCGTCGCGGCGGTCGAATTCATGCTGACCTTCGCCCACTTGCCGTCCTCCACGGCCTTCTTGTTGCACGTCACCAACACGCCGCCGGCCGGCCCGTTGCAAATCGTCGCCGTGTGGAACTTGGTCTTGTGGTAGTAGTGGGAATAGTCCTTTCCGCTGTCCTGGCCCCAGTTCCAGAGGCCTCCCCCTACCTTTTCGCTGTGCTGTGCGGCCTGAGCCGTCGCCGGAACGGCAAGCATCGCTCCCGCCACGAGCGCGGTGGCAACGGCCATGAACTTCATCTTGATCACAAGATGCCCCTTCTCGATGCATGGGACGGCACCCCTTGCCGTACACTCCATGTCTGACGTCAACGTACCTGTGCAATCGTCAAGAGTCAATGCTGGCGCGGCATTATCAGAAGGTCCAGCGGATGTCAAACGACTGTTGGGGCGGTGCGGGAAGAAATGGGGATAGCGTGTTCAAACGAAAGACTGCGCTCGTAGCGGCAGCGTGCACAATCGTTTTGCTTTCGGGGTGTTCAGGGGGAAGCGGCGGCGACGCCGAGACGTCCGCGGCATCACCTGGGGGTGTGCACAAGGAATTCCAGGGACCATGGGCGATAGCTTTTTCGGATGCGTATCGCACTGCAAGCGACAGCGAGGTCCGTGAGGCTTTGGCCGACGGGCAAGTCACTGACGCGGAGTACAACTACTTCGTCAATCGAATCTCGAATTGCATGACCGACCTGGGCCTGACCAACGTCAAGTTGAAGGACGGTGAATGGGGATATACGCGGCCCGTGAAGACCGACGAGGCCGCCGTCGACAAGTGTCTGCAGGATGGAGGCGCAAGGGTGCTACTCATTCGGGATGCGATTGCGCGAAATCCGGAGCACCTGGACGAGGACGAGATCATGGCGAAGTGCCTCGTGCGCCAAGGTATCGTCCCGAAGTCCTACACCGCGAAACAGTATTCGCGCGAATCTGAGTCTGAGAACTTCTCCTTCGATTTCGATTCCCCGGAGTTCGACAAGTGCAATGACGACCCGCTCGGCCTTTCGGATGAGTAGGAAAGTATCGCGCGAGCCGTTCCGAGCTAGATCAGCGCTGTCGCTGGGTATTATTCTGGCGCTAGTGGCAGGATGCGTCGGCGTCAGCGTGGGTCTGGCACTCGCTCCGGGACGCACCCCGGAAGCCCTCCGGCCCGCTTCCGACGCGCGGAACGTACCAGTGTCAACCACCACAACGACGGATTCCAAGCCCGTCAAAGTACGGGTACGGATGGGATCCGAGAGGCTCTTGAGCTCGGGCGCTGAGGGCGTGCTCACGGCATCCGAATGCAGAGATGGACAGGCGATCGCGTCTGGGGCCTCTTCTTTTTCGGTGGACGGAGACCGTCTGGTAAATATCGCCACGTCCTCCCCGCTGTGGCGCGACATCGAATACGGCGCGAAGGGGGAGGACGTTCGGGCGCTTCAAGCGGAACTGACGAGGTTGGGCTTCCCGGTCTATGTCGACGGAGTTGCGGGCCGGAATACGGCTCGTGCTGTGGAGCGTCTTTCGCTCGCTTTGAACCTGAACCTCACGTCGAATTGGAAAACTGAGGCGCCGGGGGAAGTACTGCTCCCCCTGTCCCGGTACGTGTGGCTCCCGGCGGAACGAGTGAACGTGTCGGACTGCAAAGCGGAGGTGGGAGAGCCGGTCACGAGCGGAGGACCTCTTGCAACGGCGAGCGCGCAGGTCGAGACCGCGACCGTCGAAGGCATGAAGGATCTGAAGATCCCTGGAAGCCGCGTGCTCACTCTGCCGGACGGCTCCACGCTGGCCGTCGGTGACGACGGTACCGTGGCCGAACCGGACAAACTCGCCGAGGCTTCTGGAGTGGAAGCCGAGGGAACCGAGGGGAGTTCGGCCGGATCCGATGGAGGCGCGGCGTCTGATGATTCCTCTGCGGCAGATTCCGACGGGTCCAGGACCGTCACGTTGCCCTTGGGGCTCAAGACTCCTGCGAGCCTCTCGGTGGTACCAGCCGGCTCGATAGTGTTCCACGGCGGAACTAGCTGCGTGCGCTCGACGGGGAACGTCGTGCGAGTGCAGGTCGTCGGATCGAAACTTGGAGCCTCCGTGGTCTTCGTCAGCGAGAAGCCGGGCCTTGGGCCGAATGTAGACGCCAGCCCGGGCCGATCGTTGAAATGCTAGGCCTTAGTCCGCGGCTCGCGCTAGAAGGCGTTGGTCACCGCTATTCGGGTTCCGAATATCTCTTTGAGAACGTGAACCTGACCCTGAGTGCAGGTCTTTCGTATGCGCTCGTGGGGCCGTCGGGCAGCGGTAAGAGTACGCTCCTCAATATCCTTGCCGGGTGGTTGAGTCCTACGAATGGAGCCGTGCATAGGACGGCAGCTATGAGAACGCAGTGGGTATTTCAGAATCCGCACGGTTCTGCGCGCCGAACAGCTCTTGATCACGTATCATATCCATTGCTGCAAAGCGGGCTATCGCGGCCACGGGCGGACGCGCATGCCAGAAAGATAATGCATGACGTGTCGCTCGACCGGGTGCTGAACCGACCCTTTTCTCAACTCTCGGGCGGAGAAGCGCAACGCCTCATGTTAGCGCGGGCCATTGCCGCGCGGCCGAGCCTTTTGCTTGTCGATGAGCCTACGGCTCAGCTCGATGCGGCCACGAAGCGGCAAGTGAATCGGGCGATATCTTCGATCTCGGGCCGGCAGATCATCACCGTGGTGGCGACGCACGACTCTGATACTCGCGATGCGTGCGATCTAGTCGTCGACTTAGGCAGTTTTCATGCGCTTTGAAGGAATGCTCTCCGAGGCATGGAGAAACTCGGCGGCAGGTGTGACGAGGTGGCTTCTTTTCGTCCTGCTCGGTTCGGTGGCCGTGGTTTCCGTCGCGGCGGTAGACGCAGGCCAAGCGCACAGCATCAGCACGGCGCGCGAGTCCTTCGATGCCGCTGGCGGCTCTGTAGTAGTGCTCGCAGCCGAGAGCGGGATCGACGGAGCGGCTTGCGATTCGTTGCGGTCAGTCCCTGGCGTAGTCAGCTCTGGGGCGATCTCCCCAAGCCAGTCCAACCTCGAGCTCAAAGCCCTGCCCGGTCAGCCGGTGCCGGTCTACAGAGTCTCAGGCTCGTTCGGCGACTTCTCGGCGCTACCGGGACTGCACCCATACTCGTCGATTGCGATCGCTCGCGATGTTGCGGAGACGTTGGCACTGTCGCGCGGAGCAGTGATACCGACCTCCCAGGGAAGGATGACAGTGGGGGACGTGTACGCGTGGGCGGATGACGGTCGTCGTGCGGGCCTTGGATACGCGGTTCTAGAACGTGATCCGTCATCAGAACCATTCGATGAGTGTTGGGCGGAGCTCGGCCCCGGAGCAGACGACGATCAAGTCTTGCTCGCGTCTGCGCTCGGTGCAAACACCATCTTGAGCAGTCAGGATGCGGGATTCTCGCAGCTGAACGCGTCACTTGGGCGAAGTGGGCCAGATGAGCATGCCTACGTGGCGCGCCCAACGGCACGGCTGCCGCTTGTCGCTTTCGTTCTTGGTGGCTTGATTGGCTTTGCCCTGCTTTGGCCTCGTCGTCTTGAGACCGCCTCCGCCCGGCATGCGGGCACTCGTGACGGAGAGATTGCTTTGATTCGGTCGGCGGAACTCGCATTTTCTGTATTGCCGCTTACGTGCCTTACACTTGCTTCGGCTCTTGTGATCTCCTCAGTCTCAGAAATCCCGGCGTTAGAGTTCACTTGGAAGCCGCTTATTACTTTTGCATTGGGCGCGTATTCCGCGACCCTCCTCGGGACGCTTATGATTCGTGAACGTTTGATGTTCAAGGTGTTCCGCAGCGCATAGTGAACTGAAGACCTTGCGCAGGTCCCCGGAGGGTTATATGGCTAAATTTACGGACGTGTGAGAGACTGGACTGATGGAGCTTCTTTCGACTCTCGGCGTCGGCGCGATCGTCCTAGCGATTATTTTCGGAGGCGCCGCAGTATGGAAAATGGTGCGCGAACTCCTGGTATCGGGAAGGCGTCGTGATAATGAATCGCCTGACGCTGACGAAAAGCATGCGGATAACTGAACGATTGCAGAGGGTGAGCCCTGTAGATCTCTGCGTAGAGGGAATTAGCTCATTGGGGCTGGTTATCCATGTGGGCCTACGGCTATTCGCTTTCCGGTACCGCCGCCCTTACGGCGGTCATCCCGCGCTTGATCCTTTTGTCAATTGGCTTGAACGTCGGTACCGTAGGTTCGACCTTTCCTCCGACGAGTTGCTACCCACCTATATCGCAGAGGCCTTAAGACGGGAGCCTTCACTTTCCAAACCGCGCCGGTAAGCACTGGACTCGTCTCTTCAACCAGTACGCCGCATACGTAGGAATGGTGGGCGAGAGGAACTGGCCGGCGATCCGATTGCGGCTGTCGCGAGGCCTCATCGCCGCGGCGGGACCGGACGTCGACTTGGCCAACACCCGGGTGCATGTCTCATCGTTCGTGCGTGCCGAGATCGACATACAGAGGCTCGCCGCACGTTGCTCGACCTCGGCCGGCTCGACCGGGGCCGATGCGAAGCCGACGGGGCTGCCTAGTCCGTTTCCGCCAGCGCCGCCTTCACCGTCTTCGGATCCCGTCCGATCTTTCGTCCGATCGCGTTCAAAGACATGCCGGTGCCGGCCAGTCTCTGAATCCGGAAGATCTCCGAGCGGGTCAGCGGTTGCGGCCCGAGCTCCAGCCCACGGTTTCGCAGGTGCTTCGCGACGATGTTCCTGCTGACGCCCCACTTGGCGGCCAGCTGCCGGACGTTCTTGCCGCCGGCTGAGTACTCCGCAGCGAGGCGGTCGATCTCGGCGGGGGAGAGGCGCCGTTGCCGTGCGAGCTCCCTCCGCTCCGGCTCATGACGCACGGGCCCGGACAGCATCTCGGCCAACCGGCCGTCCCGCACCATCTCGGACAAGCGTCTTACCGGGGTCCGAAAGTTTGCGAACGCTTCGCTTCGGCGCACCGAATCATCGTGGGGTTCGAGTCCCTGCAGCGCCTCCAAGGGGCACCAACGCCGGCCAGCGGCGCCAGTCGATGTACCGGCTGGACTCCCCGTACGATTGACGTCGTGTCCAAGGTCCTGAGCAGTCTCCCCGTCGGCGAACGAGTCGGCATCGCGTTCTCCGGAGGTCTCGACACCTCCTGCGCGGTCGCCTGGATGCGCGAGAAGGGAGCGGTGCCCTGCACGTACACGGCCGACATCGGCCAGTACGACGAGCCGGACATCGACGCCGTCCCGGGGCGCGCGCACGAGTACGGTGCCGAGATCGCCCGCCTCGTCGACGCGAAGAGCGCCCTGGTGGAAGAGGGCCTCGTCGCCCTGCAGACCGGCGCGTTCCACATCCGTTCCGGCGGCAAGACCTACTTCAACACGACGCCGCTCGGCCGCGCCGTGACGGGCACGATGCTCGTCCGCGCCATGAAGGAGGACGGCGTCGACATCTGGGGCGACGGATCCACCTACAAGGGCAACGACATCGAGCGGTTCTACCGCTACGGCCTGATGGCGAACCCGCGGCTGCGCGTCTACAAGCCGTGGCTCGACTCCGAGTTCGTCGAGGAGCTCGGCGGC
>NZ_BACZ01000312.1 GCF_000333375.1 Curtobacterium sp. B18 | reverse complement strand
GGACTCGAGCTGGGCGCCACGGATCTTGGACGGTCCGCAGCCGAATCGCCCATCGGTCGGGAGGATTCGGCGGGGATGACGATGTCTGCCATGCACCGATCTAACGAGCGGGTATCCCAGCGCGAGTGACCGTGTACCGGCCGGACGGGGCGGGCCGGCACCGCGCCTCCTGGCCGCATCACGCACGTCCTTCCTTGCGTCGTGCAAGCGTCGGTCGCTCCATGTCGTCCCGAACAAGTAGGGTGGGGCGCGCTGGGCCCAGACATGAGAGGCGGACCGTGACCGATCTCGTCGACACCACGGAGATGTACCTTCGCACCATCCTCGACCTCGAGGAAGAGGCGATCGTGCCCCTGCGCGCCCGCATCTCGGAGCGCCTCGGCCACTCGGGTCCCACGGTCTCGCAGACGATCGCCCGCATGGAGCGCGACGGCCTCGTCGTCGTCTCGGGCGACCGTCACCTGGAGCTCACCGACGAGGGACGGTCCCGCGCGACGCACGTGATGCGCAAGCACCGGCTCGCCGAGCGGCTGCTCTCCGACGTCATCGGCCTCGACTGGGCGTTCGTCCACGACGAAGCATGCCGCTGGGAGCACGTGATGAGCGAGCAGGTCGAGGTCCGGCTGCTCGAGATGCTCGGCAACCCGACCGAGTCCCCCTACGGCAACCCGATCCCCGGCCTGGCCGAGATCGGCGGACCGGCGGCACCGGGCTTCCTCGACGGCGTGCAGAACATCGTCGCCGCGACCGAGGGCACCGACGCCGTGGCGACCGGGGTCATCCGCCGCCTGGGCGAGCCCGTGCAGTTCGAGCCGGAGCTCCTCCACCAGCTGCGGTCCGCCGGGGTCATGCCCGGCCGGGTCGCGAGCGTGCAGCGCGCCGGCGCCTACGTGGCGGTGCGTGTCGACGGCGAGGACGCCGGCATCGAGCTGCCGACCGAGGTCGCGCAGCACGTCTACATCGAACGTTCCTGAGGCGTCTGCCCCCGGAACTGGGGCGAGGCCGATTCCTGCGCGCTGATCAGGGCTTCTTTACCGTTCTGTTACAAACGGGCGTTTTCATCTCGACAAGGTAACGGTCGCCACGTACACTCGTCCGAGTCCGCCGGCCACCCACGAGGCCCAGGACCCGTGACAGGACGTCTCGAACCCGTCTCCTGTCTCGATCGAAACGATGACGAACGGATGGGGTTGCACG
>NZ_BACZ01000313.1 GCF_000333375.1 Curtobacterium sp. B18 | reverse complement strand
CCGCCACTGCCGGGCCGAGACCGTGTTCGTGACGAGGATGAGCGTCGTGGCCTTGACGGTCGCCATCGCGCCGGCACCGACGAGCGTCTTGCCGGCGCCGCACGGCAGCACCACGACGCCGGAGCCCTGTGCGAAGAAGGTGTCGACCGCCTGCTCCTGGTACGGCCGCAGGTGCCAGTCGTCGGTGTCGAGGTCGATCGGGTGCGGCTGGCCCGGCGTGTAGCCGGCGAGGTCCTCGGCTGGCCAGCCGAGCTTCACGAGCTCCTGCTTGATCTGCCCGCGTGCCCACGGCAGGAGCTCGACCTCTTCCGGGGACCGCATGTCGCCGAGCAGCGGCTTGATCCGCTTCGAGCGGATGACCTCGGCGAGGATGGTCGGCTCGGACGCGGTGAGGAGGAGCACCGGCTGCCGTTCGAGCTCCTCGGTGGGGGAGTTCGCGACGGCGGGCGCGTCTGGGCGTTCCTCGCGCCGGATGACGAGCCGACCGTAGCGCGCCACCGTGTCGCGGATGTCCACCGTCACGCTCTGCGGGACGGGGAACTTCGCGAAGTGCTCGAGCGTGTGGATCATGCTCTCGGCGTCGTGTCCGGCGGCGCGCGCGTTCCAGAGGCCGAGCCGGGTGATGCGGTACGTGTGCACGTGTTCCGGTGCGCGTTCGAGCTCGGCGAACACCGCGAGGTCGTGCCGTGCGTCCTCGGCGTCGGGGTGCGCCACCTCGAGGAGCACGGTGCGGTCGCTCTGCACGATCAGCGGTCCGTTCATGACGGATCAGCCTAGGCCGCTCGGCTGCGAGCCAGCGCGGATCGGCTCAGCGGTGGATCAGGCGTCGCTCTCGACGGCCACCACGAGGGAGAGCGGGAGCGTGCGCTCGACGTCGGCCGCCGTGTCGCGCCCCCGCACCCGGCCGGCCGCGACCGACGTCGGCACGATCGAGAACGGCCGCTCGGAGCCGTCCGGCATGCGCACGGTCAGGCGGATCGGCGTCCGCCCGCGGACGGCCAGGTCGATCTGCCGTCCCAGCCACTCCTGTTCGGGCTCGGCGTCGCCCCGCTCGGTCGTGACGCGGAGCCGCTCCACGAGTGCGTGCGCCGCCTGCTCCGGGTTGCGTCCGGTGGTGCGTCGTCGGACGGGAGGAACGGATCCCGCCGCGGGGCGGGCTGCGGCCGTCAGGACGGCCGGGTAGCGCTGGTCCTCGAGCGCCGTGTGGACGACGTGCGGCGGGTAGCGGGTCACCAGGGTCGTGAGGTCGCTGCGCTCCCACGCCAGCTGGCGGAGCTCGGCGTCCACACCGACCAGGTCGAGCTGGTCCGGGGTGCCGTGCACGCGGGCGCCGATCCCCTCGGGCCCGACGTCGACCACGATGCTGCCGTCGCGGGAGGACACCTGGTCGACGAGGTACGACAGCGGCTGCGGGACGTCCGTTGCCGACAGCCGTTCGAGCAGGGCGACGACGTCCTGCCGGGTGTGCCCGGCCCGGAACGCCCGGCGGAGCGAGTCCTCGGAGATGCGGTAGCGCGCGGCGAGACCCGGGGCCTCGAGCACGGCGACGGTCCGGAGCGCCGCGTCGTCGACCGGGGCGAGCGGCCCCGGGGCGATGACGGTGAGGTCGTGCTGCAGGTACACGGTGTCCACCGTGCGGGGGAGGTCCTCGGCCGCGGGGATCGGGTCCCCGTCGAGCAGTGCGCGCCCGGTGCTCGTCACGAGTCCGTCGTCGGTCACGCCGAGCGCCGCCGCGGTGCCCGCGACGTCGAGCAGCACCGCGTCGAGCCAGCGCGAGCCCGCGGGGTAGGCCCACCGGCCGACCGACACGAGGTCGCGGAGGTCGTCGCCTGCCACGCCGAGCACCGTCCGCACGGCGGGGTCGAGGGCGTCCCGCCAGGCCGAGACGAGCGTCGACCAGCGGTCCGGCCAGCCGGCGACGAGCCAGGCGTCACCCGGTGCCGTCGTCGCCCACGTGCCGTCACCCGGCGCGGCGAACCCGACCCGGTCGAGCAGCGCCAACCGGTCGGGCACGAGGGTCGGGTCCGCCCCGGCCCGATCGCCGAGCGTCTTCGCGAGCGGCGTGCCGATGCCGCCCTTCACGAGCTCGCGGACGGCGCCCTCGGACACCGCCCGCAGCAGTTCGGCGAGCACGGTCATCGTCTCGAAGGCGCGCTCCGCGCCGGTCGTGCGCGACCGCTCGTCGTCGTCCGTCCCGCGGGCGGGAGTGACGGGGCGGGGCTGCGCCGCGCCTCCCGGGAGTCCCGCGACCTCGTCGTGGGCGGCCAGACGGGCCGACACCGCGTCGTCGACGCCGCCGTCCTCGTCGGCGAGGCCCAGCGCGACCGCGGGGGCGAGGTCGTCGGCCGACCCCGCGCCGTCGCGCAGCGCGAGCAGCGTCCGGCGGGGCAGGTGCTCGATCGCGGCGTCCACCGCGTCGTCGGTGCGGAGCGCCTCGGCGAGGTCGAAGAAGTCCGAGATGCGCAGCGGACCGGTCTCGGCGAGGACCGCCGTGGGGAGTCGACGCGCCACGACGAGCCGTTCGAGGGCGTCGTCGGGCATCGCCCGGAGCCGGGCGGCCAGGTCTGCGGTGGTCGTCATCGTCCGCCGCGATCGTTCGACGCGGGCCTCAGCGACTCGCTCGGTTCTCACGGGCACGTCGAGTCCAGACGATGCCGAGGAGCACGAAGAGGAGGACCATGCCGATCGGGAACCCGTACAGCGGGATCGCGAGCACGACCGGCCACGGCATGGAGCCCGCGGCGCCCGGGGCCGTCAGCCAGACGATGATCATCGCGACGAAGCAGAGCAAGCCGAGGATGATGATCCCGCCGACCATGAACGCGAGGGCGCGTTCGGTACGATTGAACGTCACCGGGGGTTGCGCGGAGTCCTGCGTGTTCCCGGCGGATCGGGTCGGCTTGGCCATCGACCCAGGATATCCGACGCACCACGGCCGTTCCACGATCACGAGGAGACCGACGAATGCCCACCGGCAAGGTCAAGTTCTACGACGACCAGAAGGGGTTCGGGTTCATCACCGGCGACGACGGCGAACCCGTCTTCCTGCACGCGTCCTCGCTCCCGGACGGCGTCACGTCGGTGAAGGCCGGTTCGCGGCTCGAGTACGGCGTCGTCCAGGGGAAGAAGGGGTCGCAGGCGCTGTCCGTGCGGCTCCTCGACCCGCAGCCGTCGCTCGCGAAGATGTCACGCCGATCGGCGGACGACATGGCCGTCATCGTCGAGGACCTCGTGAAGGAGCTCGACCGGATCAGCGGGGACTTCCGGCACGGCCGGTACCCGAAGAACGGCACCCGAATCGCTGCGATCCTGCGGCACGTCGCTGACCAGTTGGACGCGTGATGACCGATACCTCCCCCGTTGCCCCGGCTCCCTCCGAGGACCTCACCGCGCTCGCCCGGACGGCGCTCGTCGAGGTGACCCCCGAGTCGACCGTCGGCGCGTTCGCCGGCACCGTCGACGAGGGCGACGGCGTCGTCTCGGTGCTCTTCGCCAACCGGATGGCCGGCTACCCCGGCTGGCGCTGGACCGTGTCGATCGCCCAGGTCGCCGGTGACGAGCCGACCGTGCTCGAGGTGGAGCTCATGCCGGGCGACGGTTCGCTGGTCGCACCGGAGTGGGTGCCGTGGTCCGAGCGGCTCGCCGAGTACCGGGCCGGGCAGGACGCCGACGGCGCCGCGGGCGAGCACCCCGACGAGGACGACGAGTTCGACGGCGACGAGGACGAGGACGACGACGTGGACGAGGACGCCGACTACGACGACTCGGACGACGACGAGTCGGACGACGACGAGTCCGACGACGAGGACGACTTCGACGCGGACGAGGACGACCTCGACGAGTCCGACGACGACGACATCGACGGGGTGGACGTCGACGAGCTCGACGGCTCGACGGAGGACGACACCGACGACGCCCCCGAGCAGGACGCACCCGCCGAGCCCGTCCACGGCCGCCGACGGACCCAGCGGGTCCGCCCGGTCGACCCGGACGCCGACCTCGAGCTCGATCGACTGGACGCCGGCGAGGTCGACCCGGAGCACCACCGCTCCTGACCGGTGACCGACCGGTCCCCGGGAAGGACAGGAGGCGCGGTGCCAGCTGGCACCGCGCCTCCTGTCACGAGGACCGACCGCCTCAGCGCAGGGCGTCCACCGTGAAGTCGATCGCCCGCACGAGTTTGGCGACGTCGTCCGGGTCGATCGCGGTGAAGGTCGCGATGCGCAGCTGGTTGCGACCGAGCTTCCGGTACGGCTCGGTGTCCACGATCCCGTTCTGGCGGAGGGTCGCGGCCACGGCCTTCGCGTCGATCGCGTCGTCGAGGTCGATCGTGGCGACGACCTGCGACCGGGCTGCGGGGTCGGTCACGAACGGCGTCGCGTAGTCGACCGACTCGGCCCAGTCGTAGAGCGTGGACGACGAGGTCTTCGTGCGCGCGTCGGCCCAGCCGAGCCCGCCGGACTCGTTGATCCAGCGGACCTGGTCGTCGAGCAGGATCAGGGTGGCGAGTGCCGGGGTGTTCAGCGTCTGGTCCAGCCGCGAGTTGTCGACGGCGTTCTTGAGCGACAGGAACTCGGGGACGTAGCGGTCGCTCGCGGCGATCCGCTCGACGCGCTCGATCGCCGCGGGGGAGAAGAGCGCGAGCCACAGGCCGCCGTCCGAGGCGAAGTTCTTCTGCGGGGCGAAGTAGTAGACGTCCGTGGCGCCGACGTCGAACCGGGCACCACCGGCGGCGCTCGTCGCGTCGACCACGGTCAGGGCGCCGGGGTCACCCGCGGCGCGGACGACCGGGGCCATGACGCCCGTCGAGGTCTCGTTGTGCGGGTAGGCGTAGACGTCGACGCCCTCGACCGGCTCGAGCGACGCGAGGGATCCGCCGGGGGCCTCGACCACGTGCGGTGCCTCGAGCCAGGGGGCACCCGCGGCCTTGGCGAACTAAGAGCCGAACTCGCCGAAGGA
>NZ_BACZ01000314.1 GCF_000333375.1 Curtobacterium sp. B18 | reverse complement strand
GGGCGCGCGAGGTGTCGGCACGCCAGAAGCGCTGGAAGATCTCGTCGCGCAGCTGCGGCGGGATGCCCTCACCGTGGTCGATCACGTCGATGTGGGCCATCCCACGCTCGTCGTCCACGCCGATGCCGATCTCGATCGGGTCGTCGTGCTCCGTGAAGCGCATGGCGTTGCCCATGAGGTTCGTGACGATCTGGCGGATCTTGTTCTCCTCCGCCAGGACGATCGGCGGCCGCTTCGGCAGCACGACGGTGGGCAGCGGCGTGGTCTCGTCGGAGGGGGCAGCCGTGCCGTCGACGCCCATCGCGCGGGTGCGGCGGGCGCGGAGCCGCGCGATCGTCTGGCGCGAGAACGCGATCGGGCCGGTCGTGTTCGCGGACGTCGGCGATGCCGGGGGCCCGTCGCCGGAACCGGGGGCGGAGGCGGGAGCCGACGCCGGACGGACGGCATGCGGCACGCTCTCGCCGGTCACCGAGTCTTCGACGAGCACCTGGATCTCGCGATCGGGGTTCGACGCCATCGTGTCGAGCGCGGAGTCCCGGGCGATGGCGACGAGGTCGACCGGGCCGAGCTCGAGTGGCTTCGACTCGTCGATGCGGGCGAGCTGCAGCAGGTCCTGCACGAGGAGGCCCATGCGCTGGGCTTCCTTCTCGATGCGCTCCATCGCCTGGGCGACGTCCTCTTCCTTGCGGAGCGCGCCCATCCGGTAGAGCTCGGCGTAGCCGCGGAGCGACACGAGGGGCGTGCGGAGCTCGTGGGAGGCGTCCCCGACGAACCGGCGCATCTGGTCGATGGTGCGCTGCCGGTCCTCGAACGCGGAGTCGATGCGCTCGAGCATGGAGTTGAGGGACCGGTTCAGCCGACCGACCTCGGTGTTGGGGGTGTCGGCTTCGAGGCGCTGGTTGAAGTCACCGGCTGCGAACCGGGCAGCGGTGTCCTCGACGTCGCGCAGGGGGTCGAACGTCGCCGTCACGAGGAGCCGCGTGAGCATGGCGCCGAGCAGGATCACCGAGGCGCCGAAGCTCAGGAAGATGGCGGTGAACCGCAGGACGGTCTGGTCGGTGTCGGCGCTCGACACCGCGACCAGGACGTACCCGGCCTGCGTGGTGCCGGTCGACTGGTCCTGCAGCGATGCCGGGATGACCTGCGCACGCCACTCGTGGTTGTGCTGGCTGTCGTACAGCGAGAAGCGCGAACTGGTCTGCGCCGCGGAGGAGAAGTCGAGTTCGTGGATGTCGGGGCGGCTCGACGCCGGGGTCTGGCAGATCTGCTTGCCGGCGGAGTCGTAGGCGGCGACGTACGCGCTCTGCGAGAGGACGACGGAGAGCTTGCAGTACTGCTCACCGTCGCTGATGTTCTGACCCTCGAGCTGTTCCGTCGTCTGACGGACGTTGTTGTCCAGCTGCGCCATGAGGTACGTCGACAGCACCGTCATCGTGCCGAGCCCCGCGACGAGCAGCCCGAGCGCCACCAAGAGCACCGTGATCCCGGTGATCTTGGTGCGCAGGGAGATCCCGTCCCACCAGCGGCTCATTCTCGTGTGCATGCTTCCCCAACGATAGACAGCGGTCGCCCGGTGAAACCGGACGACCGCCGTGAAGTCGAGCCCCGAGGAGCCCGGACGCGCTACGAGGCCTTGGAGGCCTTCAGCATGTAGCCGAACCCGCGCTTGGTCTGGATGATCGGCTCGGCCGAGTACTGGTCGAGCTTGCGGCGCAGGTAGGAGATGTAGGACTCGACGATGCCGGCGTCGCCGTTGAAGTCGTACTCCCACACGTGGTCGAGGATCTGCGCCTTCGACAGCACGCGGTTGGGGTTGAGCATGAGGTAGCGCAGGAGCTTGAACTCGGTCGGCGAGAGCTCGATCTGCGCGTCGCCGATCGTGACCTCGTGCGTGTCCTGGTCCATCGTGAGCTCGCCGGCGCGGATGATCGCGTCTTCCTCGTCGTTCATGGTGCGACGGAGGATCGCCTTGATGCGGGCCACGATCTCGTCGAGCGAGAACGGCTTCGTGACGTAGTCGTCGCCGCCCACGGTGAGGCCGGTGATCTTGTCCTCGGTGTCGTCCTTCGCGGTGAGGAACAGGATCGGGGAGGTGTAGCCCGACGACCGCAGGCGCTTGGTGACGCCGAAGCCGTTCATGTCGGGCAGCATGACGTCGAGGATGATCAGGTCCGGCTCTTCCTCGAGCACGGCGGAGATCGCCTGTGCTCCGTTGCCCACTGCGCGCACGGCGAAACCGGCGAAGCGCAGCGAGGTCGTCAGGAGGTCGCGGATGTTCGGCTCGTCGTCGACGATCAGGATCTTGGGGCCATCGCTCATGGTCCTATCTTCTGACCGTTCCCTAGTGGTTTCCTGAGAGCGTTTGGTGCGTCAGCCAACGACCGCCTGGACCTGATCGGCGTCGAGGATCGTGTAGGAGTACCCCTGCTCGGCGAGGAAGCGCTGTCGGTTCTGCGCGAAGTCCTGGTCGACGGTGTCGCGCGTCACGAGCGTGTAGAACGACGCCGGCAGCCCGTCCTTGTTCGGGCGCAGGAGTCGGCCGAGTCGCTGGGCCTCCTCCTGCCGGGAACCGAACGAGCCGGACACCTGGATCGCGACCGTCGCGTCGGGCAGGTCGACCGAGAAGTTCGCGACCTTCGAGACGACGAGCACGTCGATCGTCCCCTCGCGGAAGGCCTGGTAGAGCCGCTCCCGCTCGTCGACGGGCGTCGCACCCGTGATCTCGGCGGCGTCGAGGGACGCAGCGAGGTCGTCGAGCTGGTCGATGTACTGCCCGATCACGAGGATCTGCTCACCGCGGTGCTTCTCGATGAGCTCGCGGACCACCGGGGTCTTCGCCGGCGAGGTCGCCGCGAGCCGGTACCGCTCGTCGTCGCTCGACGCGGCGTACTCGAGGCGGTCCTGGTGGGGCAGGTCGATGCGCACCTCGTAGCAGGCTGCGGGCGAGATGTACCCCTGCGCCTCGATCTCCTTCCACGGGGCGTCGTAGCGCTTCGGCCCGATGAGGGAGAACACGTCGCCCTCGCGGCCGTCCTCGCGCACGAGGGTCGCCGTGAGACCGAGTCGGCGCCGCGCCTGGAGGTCGGCGGTGAGCTTGAACACCGGTGCCGGCAGCAGGTGCACCTCGTCGTAGACGATGAGGCCCCAGTCGAGGGCGTCGAGGAGCGACAGGTGCGTGTACTCGCCCTTCCGGCGGGCGGTGAGGATCTGGTACGTCGCGATCGTGACGGGCCGGATCTCCTTCACGCTGCCCGAGTACTCGCCGATCTCGTCCTCGGAGAGGGTGGTGCGGCGCAGCAGCTCGGACCGCCACTGCCGAAAACGAGACCGTGTTCGTGACGAGGACTCTAGA
>NZ_BACZ01000315.1 GCF_000333375.1 Curtobacterium sp. B18 | reverse complement strand
CGACGATGAGCGTGTCGACCTCTTCCTTGAGCCCGGCGACGCCGTTCTCGGCCTGGGACTGACGACGCTTGCCCTCGAAGCTGAACGGCTTCGTGACGACACCGATGGTGAGGGCGCCGATGGACTTGGCGATGCGGGCGACGACGGGCGCACCACCCGTGCCGGTCCCACCACCCTCACCGGCGGTCACGAACACCATGTGTCGCCGCCAAGGTCCGCGAGCTCGAGTCGGGTCACGGCCTCAACGCCGCGACCGGTGAGTACGTCGACCTCGTCGCCGCGGGCATCATCGACCCGGCCAAGGTCACGCGCTCGGCGCTGCAGAACGCTGCGTCGATCGCCGGTCTGTTCCTCACGACCGAGGCCGTCGTCGCCGACAAGCCCGAGAAGTCCCCGGCCATGCCGGCCGGCGACCCCACGGGTGGCATGGACTTCTAGTCCGTCGTTCCGGAAGGGCCCCGCACGCTGCGCGTGCGGGGCCCTTCCGCGTGCGGGGCCCTTCCGCGTGCGGGGGGTGCGGGTGAGTGCGGCGCGCGGGTGCGGGCGGCGCGCGGGTGCCGGCCGGCCGTTGCACCGAGCGGGCGAAATACGTCACGCTCGGGGCGCTCCGGCGGCGTATCCCGCCCGCTCGGCGCTCAACGCGCGGCGTGTCCTGCCCGCCCGGTCCGCGGGTTCCTCACGCACAGGAGGCGCGGCCCGGCGGTTCTCCACAGGTTGCGGTTCCGAGAGCTCACGCCGAGCGCCTCGTCGAGACGATTGAGCGCATGCGTGATGCTTCCCGTCTTCCGGATCCGTTCCGCCATGCGCCGTTCCGTGTGCGGGACGCCCTCGCGCGGCACGTCCCTGCCGGCCGACTCCGCCGACGCGACCTCGAATCGCCCGTGCACGGTGTGCGCACCCGGGCGGGCTCGGCCACCAGTCGGATCGATGCGATAGCCGTGGTGCTCCGAATCGATCAGCACTTCAGCCACACGAGCGCCGCGGTCATCTGGGGTGCCCCGTTGCCGTCGGCGGTCCGGGAAGGGCCGGTCCACGTCACCTCGACCTCGGACACCGCGATGCGCCGCAACGGAGTGGTGGGCCATCGCTCCGCAGCGCCGGACGTCCGGCAGCGTGGCGGCAAACGGGTGAGTGCGCCGGCGCAGGCCTGGTTCGAGTGCGCCGGGATCCTCGACCTTGTCGATCTCGTGGTGCTCGGCGACCACTTCGTGGGGCGGAGTGGACTCTCGACCGTCGATGAGCTGGCGAATGCGATCCGTCCTGGTGCGCGGGCGTCTCGAGCGGCACGCGCAGCGCTGGCCCTGGTCCGTGTCGGTGCAGAGTCAGCGATGGAGACGCGCTTCCGGCTCGCTGTGGTCCACGCGGGATTCGCCGAGCCGCAGCTCAACATCGACGTCCTCGATGAGGCCGGTGTCTTCCTCGGACGAGTCGACATGGCGTGGCCGGAGTACCGGATCGCACTGGAGTACGACGGCGACCACCACCGGGAGCAGGAGACCTTCCGGCACGATCAACGCCGCCGCAACGGCTTCGAGGTGAACGGGTGGCTCGTGATCCACGTCACCGCCGCGGATGCCGCGCGCCCGGCTGTCATGTTCGAGCGACTGCGGCAGGCGTTCGTGCTGCGAGCGGGCGGGACACGCCGCAACCTCGATGCCGAGCGGGCGCTTCTCGCCGATTCGGAGCGCCGAGTGTGACGTATTTCGCCCGCTCGACGACGCATGCCGGCGGGGCGGGGCGGGCCCGACGGGGCGGGCTCGGTGGGCGCGGGCCCGGCGGGCGCGGGCGCGGGCCCGGGCGCGGGCCCGGGCGCCGCGCGGCGCCCGCGCTCAGGCGCCGGCGGGCGCGGGGGCCGCGGGCGGGGTGTAGTCGCGGGGGAGGCGCCGACCTCGTGCACTCGCACACCTGGTACGCGAACGCGGCCGGCCGGATCGCGCAGCTGACCTACGGCATCCCGCACGTCGTCACGGCGCACAGCCTCGAGCCGCTGCGCCCCTGGAAGGCCGAACAGCTCGGCGGCGGCTACCGGCTCTCGAGCTGGATGGAGCGCGAGGCGTTCGAGCAGGCCGACGGCGTGATCGCCGTGTCCAAGGCCATGCGTGCCGACATCCTCCGGTCGTACCCGTCGATCGACCCGTCGAAGGTGCACGTCGTCTACAACGGCATCGACATCGACGAGTGGAAGCCGAACCGTCGACGAGGACGCCGTGCGCGCACTCGGGATCGACCCGACGCGCCGCTCGGTCGTGTTCGTCGGACGGATCACCCGGCAAAAGGGCCTGCCCTACCTGGCTCGCGCGGTCGCGACGCTGCCGGAGGAACGTGC
>NZ_BACZ01000316.1 GCF_000333375.1 Curtobacterium sp. B18 | reverse complement strand
CGCGCCTCCCGGTGCGTGCGGCTGTACGCCTACTTGCCGGTGGCGTCGTCCGACGGCGTGGCCTCGGGGGTCTCGACCGGCAGGGTGATCTCGCTGGTCGGCTCCGGCGAGGAGGTCGGCGCGAGGGTCGCGTACTCCTCCTGCTGGCTCGTCAGCACCGGGACGCTCGCCGAGACGCCCTCGGCGCCCGAGTACGAGAAGTAGACCTTGACGAGGGAGCCCGGCTTGGTGTCGGCGTCGTCGAAGACGACCTCGCGCGATTCGCCGGCGGCGGTGCCCTGCGTGGTGCCGTTGTCGTTCTGGGTCGACGTGGTGGCCTGCTCGGAGGGCTCGGCGGCACCGCCGAGGTCGATGTGCGTGTTCGCCGGGACGGTCACGGTCTGGGTGTCGCCGCCGACCTCGATCGAGAGCGTCACCTCGCCACCGTTGTTCACGAGCGTGCCGACGAAGCGGGCGCCCTCGGAGTCGTCGGCGATGAGGAGGGCGTTGCGGATGTCGACCTTGCCCGTGGTGACGTTGACGCCGTCGGTGATCTGCTTGATCTCGGCCGTCTGTGCGGGCGACATGAACTCGCAGCCGGTGGCGCCGAGCGCGATGGTTGCCGCAACGGCGACGGACACGAGTACCCGAGCTCGCAAGAGATTCCTCCGGAAGATCACGATGTGGACCGGACGGTCCGGATCCATCCTACCGATGAGCGCGGGTGCCAGGTGTCACGAGCCCATTACCCGAACAACGCTTGTGGTAAACTGGGTGTCTCGGAACGGAGCCTGATACATGCAATTCGAGGTCGGCGAGACCGTCGTCTACCCCCATCACGGGGCGGCAACCATCTCTGAAGTCAAGACGCGCGTCATCAAGGGTGAGGAAAAGGTCTACCTGAAGTTGCGGGTCACCCAGGGTGACCTGACGATCGAGGTCCCGGCGGACAACGTCGACCTGGTCGGGGTCCGTGACGTGATCGGCAAGGAAGGCCTCGACAAGGTGTTCGAGGTCCTGCGTGCCCCGTTCACCGAAGAGCCCACCAACTGGTCGCGCCGGTACAAGGCGAACCTCGAGAAGCTCGCTTCCGGCGACGTCATCAAGGTGTCCGAGGTCGTCCGCGACCTCTGGCGTCGCGACCAGGACCGCGGCCTGTCCGCGGGTGAGAAGCGGATGCTGGCCAAGGCGCGCCAGATCCTCATCTCCGAGCTGGCGCTGGCCGAGAAGACCGACGAGGACAAGGCATCGACCGTCCTCGACGAGGTCCTCGCCTCCTGAGCGCACCGAACCACTGAACACGACCCCGACCGTTCTGTTCCCCTCCGGGGTGGACAGGGCGGTCGTCGTCGTTGCGGCCGGTTCCGGCACCCGGCTCGGCATCGGGACGGCCAAGGCGTTCGTGCCGGTCGCCGGCACGCTGATGCTCGCGCGGGCGCTCGAGCCGCTGTTCGCCCTGCCGTCGCCGACGCTCGTCGTGGTGGTCGCGCCGGCGGCGCTCCTCGACGACTGCCGACAGCTGGTCGCGTCCGTCGCCGGGGCTGCGGTCTCGTACACGGCCGTCGTCCCCGGAGGCGCGGATCGCCATGCCTCGGTCGAGGCCGGCCTGGCCGTGCTGCCGGACACCGTCACCGCGGTGCTGGTGCACGACGCGGCGCGGTGCCTGACGCCGGCCGCCCAGTTCGAGCGGGTCTTCGACGCGGTGGCCGGATCGCTCGCTGCCGGTGCCGGTGCCGGGTTCGTCCCCGCGCTGCCCGTCACGGACACCGTCAAGCGCGTCGAGGGGGACGTCGTCGTCGAGACCGTCGACCGCGCGGCGCTCGTCGGGGTGCAGACCCCGCAGGGCTTCCCGCTCGGAGCGCTCCGGCGGGCGTACGCGGTGTCCGAGCGCGCCGAGACCGACGACGCCGGGGTGTTCCAGGCCGCCGGTGGCACGGTGCGGTCCGTCCCGGGCGACGCCGACGCCTTCAAGATCACCACGGCGTGGGACCTCGGCCGCGCCGAGTCGATCGTCCGCGCCCGCAGCAGTGCGCCCGTGCACACCCGGGTCGGCCTCGGGGTGGACGTGCACGCGTTCGACGACGCCTCACCGTGCCGGGTGGGGCTGCTCGACTTCCCCGGCGAGCCCGGGCTCTCCGGGCACAGCGACGGGGACGCGGTCGCGCACGCGGTCTGCGACGCCCTGCTCTCGGCGGGCGGACTCGGCGACATCGGCGGGACGTTCGGCACCTCGGACCCCGCCTACGCCGGTGCGTCCGGTGACGTCTTCGTCCGGGGCGCGGTCGCGATGTTGGCGTCCGCAGGACTCGTCCCCGTGTCGGTCACCGTGCAGGTCATCGGGAACCGCCCGCGCATCGGCGCCCGACGCACCGAGATGCAGGACGCGCTCGGAGCCGTCGTCGGAGCCCCGGTCGCGGTCTCGGGCACCACGACCGACGGTCTCGGCTTCACCGGGCGCGGCGAGGGGCTCGCCGCGATCGCGACGGCCGTCGTCCGGGCGGCATGACGTCCGTCGTCCGGGCGGCATGACGTCCGTCGTCCGGGCGGCCTGACGTCCTAGGCTTGGGGGCGTGACCGTTCGCCTCTACGACTCCCGCGCCGCTGCCGTCGTCGACCTCGTCCCGCTGGTCGACGGACAGGTGAGCATGTACGTGTGCGGTCCGACCGTGCAGTCGTCGCCGCACATCGGGCACCTCCGTTCCGCCCTCGTGTACGACATCTGGCGCCGCTGGCTCACCCACCGCGGCCTGCACGTCACGCTCGTGCGGAACGTCACGGACATCGACGACAAGGTGCTCGACCTGGCCGCCGGCACCGACGAGCCGTGGTTCGCACGTGCCTACCGCGTCGAGCTCGAGTTCACGGCCGCGTACAACGCGCTCGGCATCCTGCCCCCGACGTACGAGCCGCGGGCGACGGCGAGCGTGCCGCAGATGCACGAGATCATCGCCAGGCTCATCGACCGTGGGCACGCGTACGCCGCCGGCGACGGCTCGGGCGACGTCTACTTCGACACCGGCAGCTGGGCGTCCTACGGTGCGCTCACCCGGCAGCGCCGGGAGGACATGGTCGAGGCCGCCGACGCCGACCCCCGCGGCAAGCGCGACCCCCGGGACTTCGCGCTCTGGAAGGGCGCCAAGCCGGGTGAGCCGTCGACCGCGAACTGGGACTCGCCCTGGGGACCCGGCCGACCGGGGTGGCACATCGAGTGCTCGGCGATGTCCCGCCGGTACCTCGGCCCGGCGTTCGACATCCACGGCGGTGGTCTCGACCTGCGCTTCCCGCACCACGAGAACGAGCTCGCGCAGTCCACGGCGGCCGGGGACGCGTTCGCCTCCTACTGGCTGCACAACGGGCTCGTGACCGTCGAGGGGCAGAAGATGTCGAAGTCGCTCGGCAACTCGATCTTCGCCGCCGACTTCCTCGGGTCCGCTCGGCCCGTGGTCGTCCGGTACTTCCTCGGCGCCGCGCACTACCGCTCGTCGATCGACCACCACGACGGCTCGCTGGCCGAGGCCGAGGCGGCGCTCGACCGCATCGACGGCTTCCTGGCACGGGCCGCCGCACGGCTCGAGGGCGTCCACCTGGCCGACGCCCCGGGTGTGCCCGAGGCGTTCGCGGCGGCGATGGACGACGACCTCTCGGTGCCCCAGGCCCTCGCCGTGCTGCACGAGACCGTGCGCGCCGGGAACGCCGCACTGGACGGAGACGATGCGGAAGCGCTCGGAACCGCGTACCATCAGGTGGCTGCGATGGTGGAAGTGCTCGGCATCGACCCGCGAGCCGCCCACTGGTCGGGCGGCGGCCACGACGCATCGGCCGCACCGCTCGCAGCACTCGTCGAACGCCTCGTGCAGGAGCGCGCCGACGCCAGGGCGGCACGCGACTTCGCCACGGCCGACCGCGTGCGCGACGACCTCGCATCCGCGGGCATCACGATCGAAGACACCGCAGCAGGTACACGCTGGAGCATCGCCTGACAACGGCAGTGCCGGACAGGAGAGAGCAATGAAGAACGTCTCGGGCAGCAAGAAGGGACGGCCGGGCGCCGTCCGCTCAGGCCGCAAGGGCAACAAGCAGGTCGGCTCCGGCGGCCAGGGCGCACAGGCGCTCGAGGGTCGCAAGCCGACCCCGAAGGCCGAGGACCGTCCGTACCACCCCGCCGGTAAGCGCAAGGCGGCGAAGGAGCGCTTCGAGGCAGCCCGTGGGCGTCACGGCGCATCGAGCTCGCAGCAGCAGCGCTCCGGCCGCCCGCCGCAGCGCAAGACCGACGACTCCGAGCTGGTCACCGGCCGCAACTCGGTGCTCGAGGCCCTGCGCACGAAGACCCCCTCGACGACGCTCTACATCGCCGCCCGCATCGAGGTGGACGACCGCGTCAAGGAGATCCTCGCGCTCGCCAACCACCGCGGCGTCCCGATCATGGAGATCATGCGTCCGGAGCTCGACCGCATCACCGGACACGACAGCGTGCACCAGGGCGTCGCGCTCAAGGTCCCCGCGTACGAGTACGCCGTGGCCGAGGACGTCGTCGAGCGGGCGTTCGCGAAGGACGAGGTCCCGCTGCTCGTCGCCCTCGACGGCATCACCGACCCGCGCAACCTCGGTGCGATCATCCGCTCCACCGCGGCGTTCGGCGGCCACGGTGTCGTCGTTCCGCAGCGCCGGTCCGTCGGCGTGACCGCGTCGGCGTGGAAGACCAGCGCCGGTGCCGCCGCCCGCACGCCCGTGGCGATGGCCCCGAACCTCACGCAGACGCTCAAGTCGCTCAAGTCGATGGGCCTGTTCGTGCTCGGCCTCGACGGCGACGGTGACGTGGAACTCGACGGCCTCGCGCTCGCCGACCGACCGATCGTGATCGTCGTCGGGTCCGAGGGCAAGGGGCTGTCGCGCCTGGTCACCGAGACCTGCGACGCGATCGTCTCGATCCCGATCTCGAGCGCGACGGAGTCCCTCAACGCGGGCATCGCCGCGAGTGTCACCCTGTGGGAAGTCGCCCGGCGCCGTCGCGCCGAGTAGCCGCGCACGTCCGGCGCCCCGCGATCGTCCGGCGAGCGTGCAGGACACGCCGTCTGCGCGACGTCCGGGCGGGGCAGGATCTGCCGCTCGGGTCGCACGAACGTGACAGAGAAGGCCCGCTCGCGGAATCGCGAGCGGGCCTTCCGCGTCTGCGCGGCGCGAGGAGCGGGCGCGCGTCAGACGCCGGCGCGCCAGTCCTCGACGTCCTCGGACTCCGCCGCGTCGTCGACGACCGGGATCGGCAGCGTCATCGAGGACGTCGGCGGGTTGATCAGCAGCCGCTCGTCGCGGCGGTGCCGGAGCACGTCGTTGATGTACGCGGTCGTGGCCTCGGGGAGCGACACCGACCGCTCCTCCTCCTGGGACATGAACCAGCGGTGCTCGAGCAGTTCGTGGAACACCTCGGCCGGCTCGAGCCGCCCGCGCAGGTCGCGCGGGATCGAGCGGATCACCGGCTCGAACACCCGCGAGACCCACTCGTGCGCCACCATCTCCTCGTCGAGGAGGTCGCGGCCGTTGCGCGCCCGGTACGAGTCGAGGTCGTTGAGGAGCCGTCGCGCCTGGTTCTCGCCGGCGTCGAGGCCGGTCAGACGCAGCAGCCGTCGCTGGTGGTGGCCGGCGTCGACGACCTTGGGCTGGATGCGGACCTGCGACCCACCCTCGGTCGTGTGGATCGACAGCTCCTCGATGTCGAAGCCGAGCGCGTTGAGGCGTTCGACCCGGTCGTTGATGCGCCAGCGCTCCCGGACGTCGAACTGCTCGGTGCCGGTGAGTTCCTTCCAGAGCGTCCGGTACTGCGCGACGATCCGGTTTGAGACGTCCACGGCGTCGGCGTTCTCGTCGAGGCGGCCGCCGGCCTCGAGGTCGAGGAGCTCGCCGGCGATGTTCACGCGCGCGACCTCGAGGTCGTTCTCCCGCTGCCCGTTCGACAGGCCGCCGGGGTAGAGCTTGCCGGTCTCGGCGTCCACGAGGTACGCGGCGAAGGCTCCGGCGTCGCGGCGGAACAGCGTGTTCGAGAGCGAGACGTCGCCCCAGTAGAAGCCGATGACGTGCAGCCGGACGAGCAGGAGCGCGAGGGCGTCGACCAGGCGGGTGGCGGTCTCGGGGCGCAGCGTCTGCGAGTACAGGGCGCGGTACGGCAGTGAGAAGCGCAGGTGCCGGGTGACGAGGACGGGGTGCAGGGCCTCGCCGTCGGCGCTGATCCGGTTCGTGATCACCGCGACGGGGTCGACGCACGGCACGTCCATGCGCTGCAGCGTGCGGAGCATCTCGTACTCCGAGCGCGCCACCTCTTCACCGGTCTCCTTCACGGCGACGACGTACCCGCCGAGCTGCACGAACCGGACGAGGTGCCGGGAGATGCCCTTCGGGAGCGCGACGATCGTGGAGTCCGGCCAGTCGGCCAGCGGGAGGTCCCACGGCAGGTCGAGGAGTCCGGGGTCGACGGTGGCGGCGGTGATGGACATCGAGTCGGGCACGGTTGGTTCCTCTGGTACGTGTGCGACGGACGGGAGGCGCGGTGCCAGCTGGCACCGCGCCTCCTGTTGGGACCTTCCAGCGTTACGCGCTGACGACGGCCTTGTCGTCGAGGCGTTCGCCCGACTCGGTGTCGAATGCGTGCACGTGGCCCTGCTTCGGCGTGACGACGATCGTGTCACCGATCGACGGGTGCGAACGCCCGTCGACGCGGGCGACGATGTCGACGCGCGACCCGTTGACGTCGGCGTGACCGTAGAGGTAGCCGTCGGCGCCGAGCTCCTCGACCACGTCGACCGTGACCGGCAGGCCCTCGCCCGACTGCGCCACGACGACGTCCTCGGGGCGGATGCCGACGGTGATCTGACCGGAACGCGCGTTCGAGAGCGTGTCGCGGTCGATCGGGTGGTTGAGCGTGCCGAACTTGATGCCGCCCTCGACCACGTCGGCCGGCAGGAGGTTCATGGCCGGCGAGCCGATGAAGCCGGCGACGAACACGTTGTTCGGCTTCTCGTAGAGGTCGCGCGGCGAGCCGACCTGCTGCAGGATGCCGTCCTTGAGCACCGCGATGCGGTCACCCATGGTGAGGGCCTCGGTCTGGTCGTGCGTGACGTAGACCGTGGTGACACCGAGGCGACGCTGCAGCGAGGCGATCTGGGTGCGGGTCTGGACGCGGAGCTTGGCGTCGAGGTTCGACAGCGGCTCGTCCATGAGGAACACCTGCGGCTGGCGGACGATCGCGCGGCCCATCGCGACGCGCTGACGCTGACCACCGGAGAGCGCCTTCGGCTTGCGGCCGAGGTACTGCTCGAGGTCGAGGAGCTTGGCGGCTTCCTGCACGCGGGTGGCGCGCTCGTCCTTGCCGACGCCGGCGATCTTGAGCGCGAAGCCCATGTTCTCGGCGACGGTCATGTGCGGGTACAGCGCGTAGTTCTGGAACACCATCGCGATGTCGCGGTCCTTCGGCGGGACGTCCGTGACGTCGCGGTCGCCGATGCGGATCGCGCCGGAGTTGACCTCTTCGAGGCCGGCGAGCATGCGCAGGGAGGTGGACTTGCCGCAGCCCGAGGGGCCGACGAGGACGAGGAACTCGCCGTCGGCGACGTCCAGGTCGAGGGAGTCGACCGCGGGACGGTTGCCTCCGGGGTAGAGACGGGTTGCCTTGTCATAGGTGACGGACGCCATGAGCGTTCGGTCCTTCCTTCACCGGCAGGTACGTGCCGGACGATCCGAGTGAAGCGGTTGCCCGTGGGGGCCCCGGATGGTCGCCGTCGACCATCGAGGTTCATACAACACGATCTCTCCCGGGAACGCCAGCGTTCACACCTGGTTGGGTGGTTCCCACCGGGCCCCGGTACGATCGGCGGGTCCGTCCGGCCCGCGGGGGAGGCCGTCCGGACGACGATCAACGTGAGGACACTCGACGCATGACCAACCGCCCCGAGGGTGACGCCCGCGCCGCGCGGAACGAACGACGCGAAGCCGCCCGACAGCGCGCCCAGCGTGCCCGTACCCAGCAGAAGCGCCGCCAGCGCGGACTCCGACTCGGCTTGCAGATCGGCATCGGTGCCGTCCTGCTCGCCGCCGCGACGGTCGTGACCCTCGTGCTCGTCGACTCGGTGCAGCCTGCCGGCCCCGGCCCGGCGAACACGTCGCAGGGCGGCATCACCATCGGGCAGGACCTCAAGGCGGTCACGCCGACGTCCGGGTCGCCAGCCCCGACCTCGACCGACGCCGCCGGTTCCGTGCGCATCACGATGTACATCGACTACCTCTGCCCGATCTGCGGCCAGTTCGAGGACGCGAACGGCGAGTACATCCAGAACCTCGTCGACTCCGGGGCCGCGACCGTCGACATCCACCCGATCGCGATCCTCTCGAACCGGTCGCAGGGCACGAAGTACTCGCTCCGTGCCGCCAACGCCGCCGCCTGCGTCGCCGACAACTCGCCGGACCAGTTCTTCGCCGTCAACCAGGCGCTGTTCGCGAAGCAGCCGGAGGAGGGCACCGCCGGCCTCACCGACGCGCAGCTGACCAAGGTCGTCACGGGTGTCGACGGCGTGCAGAAGCGCTCCGCGATCACGAAGTGCATCGAGGACCAGACGTACAGCAAGTGGATCGACGAGCGGACCACCGCGGTGACGAGCGGCGACATCCCCGGCTCGTCGCTCCAGGAGTTCCCGGGCACGCCCCTCGTGCTCGTGAACGGGCAGCGTTACGAGCTCACGTCACCGATCACGAACGACGACTTCCGGACGTTCGTGGTGACGGCGGCCGGCGCGACCGACGCGACGCCGACCCCGACGCCGACGCCGAGCGCCACCCCGACCGCGTCCCGGACGCCGAGCGCCACCCCGTCGAACTGAGCGGGTCCGGCCCGGCCTACAGGGACGAACCCGGCACGCTGAACGTGTCGCACGCCGTGGCGCCGCGCTGGTAGCCGCGCAGGAACCAGTTCTGCCGCTGCTCGCTCGACCCGTGCGTGAACGAGTCCGGGTCCACCCGGCCGCTCGACCGTTCCTGGATGCTGTCGTCGCCGACGGCACTCGCGGCGGACAGGGCGTCCTCGACCTGGCTCCGGGTGATCGGTTCGAAGAAGGTCCGGCCGTCCGCGTCCTTCGTGGTCGCGGCGTCGCCGACCCACGCACCCGCGTAGCAGTCCGCCTGCAGTTCGACGCGGACGCTGCCGGACGACGCCCCGGTCCCGGAGCGGTCGGTGTTCGCGAAGGTGCCCTGGAGCTGCTGGACGTGGTGGCCCCACTCGTGCGCGACGACGTACATCTGGGCGAGCGGGCCACCGGACGAGCCGTACGTCGACTGCAGGTCGTCGTAGAAGGCGGTGTCGAGGTAGATCGCCCGGTCCGGCGGGCAGTAGAACGGACCGGTCGACGCCGACGCCTGCCCGCACCCGGTGCTCGTCGACCCGTCGAACAGGACGAACCCGGGGGTCGTGTAGGCGATGCCGAGCTTCCGCGACTCGGCCGTCCAGTAGCCGTCGAGCGACTCGGCGGCACCCTCCATGCGGCACTCGATCTGCAGGTTCGCGTCACGACCG
This sequence comes from Curtobacterium sp. B18, assembly GCF_000333375.1. Classification (GTDB taxonomy): domain Bacteria; phylum Actinomycetota; class Actinomycetes; order Actinomycetales; family Microbacteriaceae; genus Curtobacterium. The sequence continues at coordinate 9,150 of NZ_BACZ01000316.1, read as the reverse complement.
GTCCGGCACTCGGCGGCCGCGTCGACGGTCCCGCCCTCCTGCTGGATCTGCGTCGTCCCACCGCCCCCGTCGATGAACCCCGTCAGGTCGACGCCGGTGAACTGTGCGATGAGGAACACGACGATGGCGCCGACACCGACCGCTCCACCGCCGATCGCAGCGCCGCGCCCGCGCCGCGTGACCTTGCCGCCCTGCAGCTCGGAGTCGTCGTTGAACGTCATGCCCCGAATGTACGGATGCCCGGGACATCGTGCCCGGGGTGGCGAGTAGACCGGAGGACATGCCCGTCCTCGACGAATCACACCCCCTGTTCCTCTTCGCGATGGACCAGCGGTCCTCGCTCCTCGAGCACACCTACGACGAGTCCGGCGGGGAGCCGCGGGACGAACCAGAGGCCGAGCGCGTGCGCGCCGGCAAGCAGCTCGTGTACCGCGGCGTCCTCACGGCGCTCGCCGCCGGGGCCGCCCGTGACCGCACCGGCGTCCTCGTCGACGAGCGCTACGGCGCCGACGTCGCCCGGCTCGCCAAGGAGGCCGGCCTCCAGCTCGCGATGCCGATCGAGCGGTCGGGCCGCGAGTGGTTCGAACTCGAGTACGGCGACGACTGGACCGCCCACGTGGACGCGTTCGACCCGGACTGGGTGAAGGTGCTCGTCCGGGACAACCCCGACTTCGACGCGGACCGCCGGGAGCGGCAGGCGTCCGACCTCGCCCGGGTCGCCGCGACGCTGCACGACGCGGGGCGGCCCTTCCTGGTCGAGCTGCTCGTACCGGCCACCGACGAGCAGCGGGCGTCGGTCGAGGACTACGACCGCGACCTCCGCCCGGACCTCGTCGTCCAGGTCGTCGAGTACCTGCAGGACCACGGCGTCGAGGCGGACGTGTGGAAGCTCGAGGGCCTCGACACGCGCGCGGACGCCGAGCGCGTCGTCCGGACCGTCCGTCGGGACGGCCGCGACCGGGTGCAGTGCATCGTCCTCGGTCGGGACGCCGCCGCGGAGCAGCTCGACCACTGGCTGCGGACCGCCGCGCCGGTGGACGGGTTCGTCGGGTTCGCGATCGGTCGCAGCAACTGGGAGGAACCGCTCGACGACGTCGTCCGCGAGCACCTCGACACCGAGGCGGCCGAGGGGCTCATCGCCGCGAACTACCGGCACTTCGTCGACACCTGGCTCGAGGCGCGTCCCGACGTCGAGCACGGCGTGGACGCCGGCGGGGTCTGAACCGTCAGGTGCGGACCAGCGGCTCCACGGCCTGCAGGTCCGCACCGATCCCGACGTCGACCAGCTCGATCCGACCGGCGAGCGTCGCGCCCGGTCCGCGGAGGAGCCCGGCCTTCACCCCGCCGAACGTCACCGTGACGTCCGCCTGCAGCACGTGGTCGTCCGCGATCGCTCCGGTGTCGACGTCGATCCCGCTCGGCACGTCGACGGCGACCACGAACGGTGCGCGCTGGTCCCGTGCGAGCTGCCGGACCGCCGCCACGACCTCGCGCGCCGGGGAGCGGAGGGCCCCGGCACCCCGCACGCCGATCCCCAGGATCCCGTCGAGCACCAGGTCGGCGTCGAGCGCGGCGTCGGTCGCGACCGCCGCCGGACCCCGGTCGCCCCAGCGGGCGACGGCGGCGAGCACGTCCGCCGCCGGGCGGGCCTGCCCCGGCACACCCGACGGGACGTCCACGAGCCGGGCGCCGGCGTCCAGCGCCGCTGCCAGGCCGGCCGCGTGGACCCGCGAGCCGACGCGAAGGACGGTGACGCGCCTCCCGTCCGCCGCCAGGCGTGCACCCGCGAACAGGGCGTCACCGCCGTTGTCGCCGCTGCCCACCAGCAACAGGACCGACCCCGGGCCGTCTCCCGGACGCACGGCCGGGTCGTCGAGCAGGTCCCCGACGATCCGGGCCAGCCCGTCCGCCGCACGCTGCATGAGGGGTTCGCCCGCGTCGAGGTGCGGCCGCTCCGCCGCCCGGATCTGATCGCCGCCGTAGCCGTCCATGCCGACCACCCTGCGCCGGTAGCCTGGAGGGGACATGTCACTCGTCCCCGAAGCGCCCCGTCCCCGCGTCGTGATGTCACCCGACGGGCTGAAGATCGCGACCTACGACTTCGGCGACCCCGAGGCACCGGCGGTCGTCGCCGTGCACGGGTTCGCCTCCGGGGCGCTGCTGAACTGGCACGCCTCCGGCTGGACGCGCGACCTCGTCCGGTCCGGCCACCGCGTCGTCGCCCTCGACCAGCGCGGGCACGGTGCCTCGTCGAAGCCGCGCGACCCGTCCGCGTACTCGATGGACCTGCTCGTGGCCGACGTCACCGCCGTGATCGACACCTACCTGCTCGACGACGTCGCGTTCCTCGGGTACTCGCTCGGCGCCCGCGTCGGCTGGCACACGGCCGAACGACTGCCGGACCGCATCACCCGCGCGGTGTTCGGCGGCATCCCGGACGCCGACCCGATGCGCCGCGTGCGCGTCGACCAGGCCAAGGCGTACCTCGCCGACGGCACGCCGATCGAGGACCGCGTGACGAACGGCTACCTCACGATGGCCGGGAACGTCGACGGGAACGACCTCGGCGCGCTCGTGGCGATGGTCGAGGGGATGCGCGACAGCATCGAACCGACGCCCGGGAACGCCCCCGCGCAGCCGGTGCTCATGGCCGCCGGCAGCGAGGACGGCATCAAGGACAGCGCCGTCCGGCTCGCGGGGGCCGCGCCCGACGCGTCCTTCTTCGAGATCCCGGGGCGGAACCACTTCAACGCGCCGACCTCCCGGGCCTTCCGGGACGCCGCGATCGCGTTCCTGACGGACCCGGACGTGTCCGCCGCGCGCTGAGGGGTACTCGCAGGTCCTCGCGGGCACGATCGGCCGCGCGTACCGTCCCGGCCATGGACTACAGACTCCTCGGCAACAGCGGGACATCGGTGTCGACGCTGACCCTCGGCACCATGACGTTCGGCAGCGAAGCCGACGAACCCACCTCGCACACCATCATCGACACGTTCGTCGCCGCGGGCGGCACGCTCGTCGACACGGCGGACGTGTACTCCGGCAACGAGTCGGAGCGCATCATCGGCCGGTGGCTCGCCGCGCACCCCACCGAGGCGCAGCAGGTCGTCCTCGCGACCAAGGGGCGCTTCCCGCAGGGCGACGGGCCGAACGACCTCGGACTGTCCCGCCGGCACCTGCGGGTGGCGCTCGACGCGTCGCTCGAGCGGCTCGGCGTCGACCACATCGACCTGTACCAGATGCACGCCTGGGACGCCCTCACCCCGATCGAGGAGACCCTGCGCTTCCTCGACGACGCCGTGGCGGCCGGCAAGATCGGCACCTACGGGTTCTCGAACTACCTCGGGTACCAGATCACGAAGGCCGTGTACGAGGCGAAGGCGCACGGGTGGGCCCCGCCCGTGACCCTGCAGCCGCAGTACAACCTGCTCGTGCGCGACATCGAGCACGAGATCGTCCCGGCCTGCCTCGACGCCGGCATCGGTCTGCTTCCGTGGTCGCCGCTCGCCGGTGGCTGGCTCTCCGGCAAGTACCAGCGCGACGAGGCCCCCACCGGCGCGACGCGCCTCGGCGAGAACCCGTCGCGCGGCATGGAGGCGTGGGAGGCCCGGAACGGCGACGAGCGCACCTGGGCCGTCCTCGACGCGGTGTCCGACATCGCCGACGCGCACGGTGCCTCGCGGTCGCAGGTGTCCCTGGCCTGGCTGCTCGCCCGACCGGCGGTGACGAGCGTCATCCTCGGCGCCCGCACCGTCTCGCAGCTCGAGGACAACCTCGGCGCCGCCGACCTCGTGCTCGACGACGCCGAGCTCGCCCGGCTCACCGAGGTCAGCGCCCCGCGCATCGACGACTACCCGTACGGCACCGCCGGCGTCGCCCAGCGGGAGCGGAAGATCACCGGCGGTCGCTGAGCGTCCTCCGAGGAACGCGTGCGGCTTCCCGCGAGCTTGACGACGGGTGTGGACACTGCGTCGTCACCGGTGCCACGATCGCTGGAACGACCGGCTGGTTACCGTGTCGAGCGCTCGGAACGCCCCTGATCCGCGTTCCGACGCGCCGAAGGCCCCGGGTGCATCCACCCGGGGCCTTCGTCGTCGGGGCCGGCAGCGGGACTCGAACCCGCAACCCCCGTATTACAAGTACGGTGCGCTACCAATTGCGCCATGCCGGCTGACGCGCCCATCCTAGCGGCGGACGCGTCGGGCCTCACCCGCGGAGCGGCGCGTGCCTCACTCGCTCTTCTCGGAGAAGTTCAGCGAGATCGAGTTCATGCAGTAGCGGTCACCCGTCGGCGTGCCGAACCCGTCGGGGAACACGTGGCCGAGGTGCGAGCCGCAGTTCGCGCAGCGGACCTCGGTGCGGGCCATGCCGAGGGAGTTGTCCTCGAGGAGCTGCACCGCGTCCGGGTCGACCGACTCGTAGAACGACGGCCAGCCGCAGCCGGAGTCGAACTTCGTGCCGCTCTTGAACAGCTCCGCGCCGCACGCCGCACAGGTGTAGACGCCGGCGCGCTCCTCGTCGAGGAGCTCACCCGTCCACGGGCGCTCCGTCCCGGCCTGCCGGAGGACGGCGTACTGGTCCGGGGAGAGCTCCTCGCGCCACTGGGCGTCGGACTTGTCGACGTTGTATGCCATTGCTTCCTCCTGCTCTCGTCGCCGTTGCCGGACGACCACTTCGGGCCGTTGTCGGACGACCACTTCGGTAAACTCCAGACGATGTCCGAACATTCCGTGCACCACGCCCGTTGGGACCGTCTCACGACGGACGAACTGTACGGCATCGTGGTGCTCCGGAACCGCGTGTTCGCACTCGAACAACGCGTGACGGCCGAGGACTTCGACGGCCGTGACCGCGAACCGGACACCGAGCACTGGTGGTTCGGCACCGACGACGATGCGGTTGGGTACCTGCGGCTCATCCGTCCGGCTGCCGACGAGGTGCACCCCGACGGTGCCGCGGCGCCCGCCTGGGTGATCGGGCGGGTCGCCACCGACCCCGCGCACCGCGGGAGCGGGATCGCCGGTCGACTCGTCGCCGCGGTGCTCGACGCCCACGGACACGAGCCGTTCGTGCTGCACGCCCAGGAGTACGTCGCCGGGCTCTACGAACGCCACGGCTTCAGCCGCTTCGGGGAGCCGTACGACGAGGCCGGCATCCGGCACGTCGGCATGCACCGCCCCGGTGTCACCCCGACCGAGCGCTGATGGACACCCGCGCCCGGTACGCCGCCTACGCGGACCGCATCGCTCCGACGTCGCCGACGTACGCCGCGTGGGCGCGTTCGCTCGACGACGGGGTGGTCGCCGCGCTCGCCGAGGTCCCGGAGTCGAAGCGGCAGCCGGAGCTCCTCTTCGCGGTCGCCCGCCGCCTGGGTGCGGACCCGGCCGACGCCGGTGCGCTCCGCACGCTGGTCCGGGAGGCGCGACCCGCCCTGGTCTCGGCCCTCGCCTCCGCAACGGTGCAGGCGAACGACCCGCGACGCCTCGCCCCGGTGGTTCCCCTCTTCGCGGCGCTCGCCGCGCGGGTCGGCGGCCCGCTCGGCCTCGTCGACGCCGGTGCGGCGGCGGGGCTCTGCTCGATCCCGGACCGGGTGACGCTCGACTACGTCGTCCGCACCGACGCCGATCGCACCCCGCGGCGAACCGTGCACCCCGGAACGACGGGGCGCGGGGGCCGACCGGGGACGCGGACCGCGGTCGTCCGGATGCACACCGCGCCCGGGGAACCCGCCCTGCACCTCGTCGCCGAGGCCCGCGGGGCCGTGCCGGCTCCGGCAGCGGGTCCGATCGACGTCCGGGCGCGTGTCGCCCTCGACCCGAACCCGATCGACCTGGCCGGACCCGGGGCGTTCGACCGGCTCGTCGAGGCCGTCCCGCCCGAGGCGACGGACCGCACCGCCCTGATGCGCGAGGCGCGGCGCGCGACGCTCGCCGTGCCTCCCGTCCGCATCCGGGGCTCCCTGCCGGGCGACCTCGACCGTGCACTCGACGCCCTGCCGGACGACGTCACCCCGGTCGTCCTGACCACCGGGACGCTCGTGTACGTCCCCGGGGCGGACCGCCAGCGCGTCGTCGACCGCATGCGTGAACGTGGCGTGCACTGGATCGCGCTGGAACGCACGGGGATCCTCGCCGGGGTCGCCCGGACCCTGCCGGACGACGTCGACCCCGCCGATCCGGGCGCGTTCGCGACCGCGTCGCTCGACGGTGTGGCCGCGGCCGTCTCCGATCCCTTCGGGGTCCGCGTCCGGTGGCTCGCCGACCCGAACCTGTGACCGGTCTTCGCGACAGTCCAGCGGCGTGCCAGGGTCCGGATGCCCTCCACCCCTACGATGTGCGAGACCCGCCCTGACCGCGATCGGAACCGCAGTGACCGCCACACCCGCCCACGAGCGCAGCGCTGACCAGCTCAGCGCCGACCCGCTCAGCGAGCTCGCGAGGCACGTGCTCGCGTTCGAGCAGGAGCGGGCGCGGCACGACCGCACGAAGGAAGCGGAGATCCGGGTCGAGTTCGACATGTCGCCGGCTCGGTACTACCAGGTGCTGAACCGCGTGATCGACTCGCCGGCGGCGCTCGCGTACGACCCGCAGCTGGTCTCCCGGCTGCAGCGGCTCCGGTACGCGCGCACCAGTGCCCGGGCAGCGCGCACCTTCGTCGCGCCCGGCCCCGCACCCGAAGGACGTGAAGAGGAACGATGACGACGAGATACCCCCGAGACCGGTTCGACGACGTCGCCGACGGCCCGCGGGTCGGGGCGCACCGTGGGGCGCAGCGGCGGGGACGCGGCTGGATCGCGTTCGCGTGGGCGGCCCTCGCCACCGGTGTCATCGTCGCGATCGGCGTCGGGGCGCTCGCGCTGCTGAACGGCACCTACTCGTTCGACAGCGCCGGATCGCCGTCCGCGTCGGCCTCGGCGTCGGCGTCCGCCTCGGCGAAGCCGTCGGCGTCCGCGTCCTCCCCGGCGTCCCAGGCTCCGGCGGCGGCGACCCCGGCCGACCAGGGCGCGACGACGCTCGTCGTGCTGAACGGCACGTCGACGACCGGCCTCGCGGCGAAGGGCAGCGCGGCGCTGACCGCTGCCGGGTGGAAGGTGACCTCGACCGGTGACGCCGGCACGACCGGGACCACCGCGACGATCGTCTACTACCAGCAGGCGGCGCAGGCCACCCTGGCCCAGGGCATCGCCAAGTCGCTCGGGACGACGGCCGTGCAGCAGTCGGCGGCGTTCCCGAACGCCGACATCAGCGTGGTGCTCGGCGCGGACTACGCCGGCTGATCGGTCCGGACGCATTCCGTCGGTCCCGACGCATTCCTGGGTGCGTTCTCCGGACGATTGATCGTGCATTTGTGACGAGTGTGTTTCCGGCACGTTGATTCTTGTCGGAATCGACGTTGAACAACGTCACACCTCTTGCCCTGTCGGCATTGTTCGGCAAGAGTCGTGCCGGGACGGCGACAGCGCCGTCCGCATCAGCACCACCGCAGGGAGCAAGAGATCATGGCCAACGGAACCGTGAAGTGGTTCAACGCCGAGAAGGGCTTCGGCTTCATCACCGTCGATGGAGGGGGCCAGGACGTGTTCGTGCACTACTCGGCAATCGACATGTCGGGTACAAAGGTCCTCGAGGAGGGCCAGGCAGTGACGTTCGACGTCGGCACCGGGGCGAAGGGGCCGCAGGCCGAGTCCGTCCGTCCCGCCTGAGTCCGAACCACCGCGAACGCGTCGTCCCCACCGGGGCGGCGCGTTCGTCGTGTCGGGACCGGTGCGTGACGCGCCGCTCGTGCCGGGCCGGCGTGTGACGGGCCGGTGCGTGTCCTGGGAACTCGACCCGCGCCTCCCGGCGGTGTTGCACTCGACCCCTGCGAGTGCCAGAATCGGCGTTGGCACTCGCTCACGCTGAGTGCCAGCACGACCCCCATGACGACGTCCGGGAGGGACGAGAAACTCACATGGCTAAGATCATTGCTTTCGACGAGGAGGCCCGCCGTGGCCTCGAGCGCGGCCTGAACATCCTGGCTGACGCCGTGAAGGTGACGCTCGGCCCGCGCGGCCGCAACGTCGTCCTCGAGAAGAAGTGGGGCGCCCCCACGATCACGAACGACGGTGTCTCCATCGCCAAGGAGATCGAGCTCGACGACCCGTACGAGAAGATCGGTGCGGAGCTCGTCAAGGAGGTCGCCAAGAAGACCGACGACGTCGCCGGTGACGGCACGACCACCGCGACCGTCCTCGCCCAGGCCCTCGTCCGCGAAGGCCTCCGCAACGTCGCCGCCGGTGCCGACCCCGTGTCGCTCAAGCGCGGCATCGAGAAGGCCGTCGCCGCCGTCTCCGACCAGCTCCTCGCCAACGCGAAGGACATCGAGACCAAGGACCAGATCGCCGCCACCGCGTCGATCTCGGCCGCCGACCCGACCATCGGCGCGCTCATCGCCGAGGCCATCGACAAGGTGGGCAAGGAAGGCGTCGTCACCGTCGAGGAGTCGAACACCTTCGGCACCGAGCTCGAGCTCACCGAGGGCATGCGCTTCGACAAGGGCTACCTGTCGCAGTACTTCGTCACCGACCCCGAGCGTCAGGAAGCCGTCTTCGAGGACGCCTACATCCTGATCGTCAACTCGAAGATCTCGAACATCAAGGACCTCCTGCCGGTCGTCGACAAGGTGATCCAGGCGGGCAAGCAGCTCCTGATCATCGCCGAGGACGTCGACGGTGAGGCCCTGGCCACGCTCGTCGTGAACAAGATCCGCGGCATCTTCAAGTCCGTCGCCGTCAAGGCCCCGGGCTTCGGCGACCGCCGCAAGGCCATGCTGCAGGACATCGCGATCCTCACCGGCGGCCAGGTCATCTCGGAAGAGGTCGGCCTCAAGCTCGAGAACGCGACGCTCGACCTGCTCGGCAAGGCCCGCAAGGTCATCATCACCAAGGACGAGACGACCATCGTCGAGGGTGCCGGCGACGAGGAGCAGATCGCGGGCCGCGTCCGTCAGATCCGCTCCGAGATCGAGGCGACCGACTCCGACTACGACCGCGAGAAGCTCCAGGAGCGCCTCGCGAAGCTCGCGGGTGGCGTGGCCGTCATCAAGGCCGGTGCCGCGACCGAGGTCGAGCTCAAGGAGCGCAAGCACCGCATCGAGGACGCCGTCCGCAAC
>NZ_BACZ01000317.1 GCF_000333375.1 Curtobacterium sp. B18 | reverse complement strand
CCGGGCCGTTGCGGCAGGGCCGCATTGTCTCCATCGTCGACGGTGCGCCCGGCCTCGTCCGGACGGCCGCGTTGGCAGCGGCGCTCGGCACCAGCGAGGTGACCGTCCGACAGGACCTCGCCTCGCTCGACCAGGAGGCGCGGATCCGGCGGGTGCACGGCGGTGCGGTCCGCCTCGGGGCCGGTTCCACCGAGCGCCCCTTCGAGGAGACCGCCGTCGAGCACCAGGTGGCGAAGGCCGCCATCGGCCGCGCTGCGGCCGCCCTCGTCCGCTCCGGCCAGTGCGTCGTGCTCGACGTCGGCACGACGCCGGCCGCGGTGGCGACGGCCCTGGTCGCCCGGGAAGACCTCGTCGACGTCACGGTGGTGACCAACTCGTTGACGACCGCACTCGTGCTCGAGGCCGCGGTGCCGCGCTTCACGGTCATCGTCACCGGCGGCACACTGCGCCCGCTGCAGCACTCGCTGGTCGCGCCCTTCAACGGGGCGGTGCTGCCGATGATCGCGGCGGACACCGTGTTCCTCGGCGGCACCGGGCTCGACGTCGCCCACGGCCTCACCAACGTGAACCTGCCCGAGACCGAGGCGAAGCGGATGCTCGCGGCCACGGCTCGGCGTACCGTCGTGGTCGCGGACGGGTCGAAGTTCGGCCGAGCCCACCTCGGGGTGGTCCGCGCGCTCGAGGACATCGACGTCGTCGTCACCGCCGAGACCACGGCGGAGCAGGTCGCCCCGATCCGGGCGGCAGGCGTCCAGGTGGTCGTGGCGGACGAGCCCGCCGGTGGCGATCCGGCACGCAACGGAAGGAACCAGACCGCATGACCGCAGCGCCCACCGGAGGCCAGTACCACCTCCGTCACGCCGGCCCCGACGGCGTCGTCGAGGCGATCGTCACCGAGGTGGCCGCCGGCATCCGCGAACTCCGCGTCGCGGGCTTCGACCTCACCGAGCCGTTCCCCGTCACGTCGCAGCCGCCCGGGGCGAACGGGATCGTGCTCGCACCCTGGCCGAACCGCGTCGCCGGCGGTGTGTGGGAACTCGACGGCACGCGGCAGCAGCTCGACGTCTCGGAGCCGAAGTACGGCAACGCCTCGCACGGGCTGCTCCGCTTCGCCCCGTACCGCGTGGTGACCCAGACCGAGTCCGGCATCGTGCAGGAAGCCACCATCCACCCCCAGCACGGCTGGCCCTTCACCCTCGAGACGCGGGTGCACCACGAACTCGTCGACGACGGCATCCGTGTGACGCACGAGGTCGTGAACCGCTCCGGCGTCAAGGCGCCGTTCGCGATCGGGGCGCACCCCTACCTGCGTGCCGGTGACACCCCGGCCGACGACCTCGTCGTCCGGCTCGACGCCGCGACCGCGTTCACCGTCGACGACAGGAAGATCCCGAACGGCACGGTCCCGGTCGAGGGCACGCCGTTCGACCTGCGGTCCGGCGTCCGCGCCGGTGACGCCGACCTCGACACCGCCTACACGGACGTCACCCCGGACGCCGACGGGATCCGCCGCACGACGATGCACGGACCGGAGGGCGACGGCGTCGAACTCTGGCAGGACGGGTCGTTCCCGTACGTGCAGGTCTTCACGTCCCGCGAGTTCCCCCGCGGCGACGGCACCGGGCTGGCCGTGGCGGTGGAGCCGATGACGGCGCCCGCGAACGCGCTCAACTCCGGCGAGGGGCTGCGCTGGCTCGAGCCCGACGAGTCCTGGACCGGCAGCTGGGGCATCCGCCGAGTCTGGTCCTGACCCGGCGGTCGGCGAGGGCGCGCCGCACCCGAGACTCGGCTCGGCGGACGGTTTCGTGCCTCGTGCGCCGCGGAAGTGTCCGCGTGGGCGAGTCTCGGCTCGGCGGACGGTTTCGTGCCTCGTGCGCCGCAGAACTGTCCGCGTGGGCGAGTCTCGGCTCGGTGGGTGACGGCCGACCGCGCTGCTCCGGACACGAACAAGGCCGCCCCGTGTGGGGCGGCCTTCGTCGTTCGGTGGGCAGGATCAGGCGCGGCGCATGCGCAGCGCCTCGACCGCGAGCGACTCGCTCGCGTACCTGCCGACCTCGTGCGCCCAGGCCGGGTCGTCGCCGCGGAGGGCGATGAAGTCCTTGCGCTGCCGGCAGACGTAGCCGAGCACCGAGGTGCCGGTCGCCACCTCGACGAAGTCCTTGCGGATGTGGCGGGTCGTGACCTGGGCGTTCCGGCGGAGCGTGTCGAGCAGGAGCTCGTTGCTCATCGTCGTGTTGGTCGCTGCTGCGAGCTCGACGATGCGGCGCGCGTCACCGGTGGTGCTGGTCTGCGTGGCTTCGATGGGCTCGATCACGGTGTACCCCGTTCGTTCTGCGATGGTGCGATGCTGCAGGATCCGTCGATCGGATCCGGGAACGACACTATCGGCGGCAGCCCAACAGTCGGCTGAACGCGAACTGAACTGTGCAGTGGAACCGCCATGAGACGTCTGAAGGCGACTTGTACCCCATGCGGGAGCTCAGAGGCACTGCTCGCCGTCGGGCTTCGTCGCGAGGTCCTCGAGCTCGGCGTCGATCTTGCCCGCGAGGTACCGGTACCCGGCGTCGTTCAGGTGCTCGTCGTCGGTCGCGGCGTAGCTGCCGCTGTTCATCGCGGTGAACCACTGGCCGTCGAGGGCGTCGATGAACGGGACGTCGGCGGCTCGCGCGCCGGCGGCCACCGCGGCGTTGATGCCCGTCGTCGCCTGGGCCCGCGGCTGCGGCGCCGACGGTCCGATCGCGATGACGACGGCGTCGGGCCACTCTTCCTCGGCCTGCCGGAGCGTGCTCTCGACGGTCCGCTCGAGGGTGGCGGAACTCGTGAGCCAGTCGTTCTGGCTGCCCTGCACGAGGACGAGGTCCGGCGAGAGTGCTGCGCGCCGCTCGATCCTCGACTGGTAGACGGCCCGCGCCGATCTGGCCGCCCCACGGTTGACGTACCCGGTGCCGGGGCCGCCGTCGATGGTTGCGTCCCAGTCACGTTCGGCGACGAGGTCCTGTGCCCAGCCGTGGAGGTTGTCGGACGATCCGCGACCGGTCGTGTACGAGTCCCCGACGATGAGGACGTCGGAGCCCGGCGCCGTGGCGGCCGACACCTGCGCCGACGAGAAACGCGACGTCGCGGGGACGACCTGGCACGCGTTCGAGACGGCTGGCAGCAGGGCGAGGAGGCCGGCGATGCCGAGACCCATGGCGCCGATGGCGACCGCAGGGATCACCCGTCGGCGTCGGGTCTGCACGGTGGAACGACGGGAGCCGCCGGACCTGCCGCCGTCGGTTCGTCGGGCCACACCGGGATTGTAGAGGGTCACCCCGCAGAGCCTCATGACCGGCCACGGCGAGGTGCTGAACCGTCAGACAGCCTGCGGCACCGGGGGCTTCGTCGACAGCGTCTTCGCGATCCGCTTCGCCAGACGGTGCGCGGGGAGCTCCACGAACCGCGAGAAGACGACCGCCACACCGAGCCCGATCGGGATCGCGACGACGATCAGCCACGACGGGAACGTGGCCGGCAGCAGGTTCGCGAGCGACACCGTCACCGGCTCGTGCACGAGGTAGAGGCTGAAGGAGAGGCGTCCGAGTTCCCGCGGGACGCCGCCGAGCAGGAAGCGCTCGGCGGGGAGCCACTTGCCGGCCAGGACGACGATGATCCCGGCCGACGCGAGCACGAACGCTCGGACGGCCGGCGACCACCATGCGTCGTCCGGCAGCCACCACTCGGCGGTGATCCCGGCCAGGGACGCGGGCAGGAGGACCCACCCGACGAGGGTGCCGACGTCCGGGATCCGTTCCCAGCCTGCGGCGAGAGCTGACCCGATGAGGAACATCGGCAGGTAGGTCAACCAGAGCACGTGTTCGTACCAGCCGATCGACGACAGCACGATCCCGATGATCCCGGTCGCCCACCACCAGCGTCTCGTCACGGCGGCGATCGACACGAAGAGCGGGAGGAGGAGGGAGAAGAAGACCTCCCACGTGAGGGACCAGAGCGGGCTGTTCACGAGCGACGGCGACAGGAGCGTGACGTCGTTGAACAGGCTGTGCAGGGACAGCGGTTCGGCGTGCCGGTTGATCCAGTACGACTGGTTCGGTTGGTCCTGTCGGGGGACCAGGAAGAACAGGGCGAGTGCCAGTCCGATGGACACCAGCACCGGCAGGTAGAGGCGCACGAGTCGGCTCGGGTAGTAGGCGATCCAGTCCTGCGAGCGGCGGAGTGCCGGCAGGGTGAGTACGAACCCGCTGAGGACGAAGAAGACGAAGACGGCCTCGCTGCCGGCCCACAGCACGTGCGCCGGGGAGTAGACGAGCCAGCTGGCCCACCCGGGGACGGCTGCGCGGTAGTTGCCGTCGGAGAACGCCGGGATGGTGAGCAGCGTGTGGTGGACCACGACGACGGCTGCGGCGACGCCGCGGAGTCCGTCCAGTGAGCCGATCCTGCCGGTGGGGCGATCGCGCATGGGGCCGATCCTAAGCGACGCGCCTTGACGCGAGCGCTCGCGGTGGGGGACGTGGGCCGGGAGGGTGTGGGCCCGTGGGGCTCGACCCCGCGACCCTCGGATCAAAAGAGCGTTACGGCTGATCAGGGCATTTCGTGACCGATTGGAATCGATGCCCGCACTTCTCAGCGCCGGTGCGGGTGTTAGCCGGTTCGGCGCGGTCGGAACTGGAGCGCATTGGAGTCTCCCGGAGCGGCGTCCTGCCCCACGTCTGCCCCACGTGGCTCCGGTCGGCTGAGCGCGCCGAAGACTGCGACGGACGGTGTCTCGGCGAGGTGGGCGTACCGGTGCATTGTGAGTGGCGAGACGTGGCCGAGGAGTCGTCCGACCTCGTCGAGGGGGACGCCGTCCTGGGTAAGCCACGACGCGTACGTGTGGCGGGCGTCGTGTAGGTGCACATCATCGAGCCCGGCGCGCTTCACCGCGGGGATCCAGATGCGGCTCCGATAGTTGTGGTGGTCGAGCGGCGTGCCGTCGGCGCTGAGGAAGATGAAGCCGCCCCGGCGCGCGACGACGAGCGGCTCGAGGTAGGCGAGGGTCCAGTCGGGCACGGGGACTGTGCGGCGTCGGCGGCCCTTCGGGTAGTCCTTAGGCTGCTTCAGCTTGTCGTCCCATGTCTCGGCGACGCGGAAGACGCCGGAGTCACTGTCGAGGCGCTGCAGGGTTGCTCCGGCTGCCTCACCCCATCGGAGGCCGGTGCCGAAGAACATGGCGGCCATCGCGCGCGGGATGCCCTCGGGGATCTCGTCGAGGAGCCTGAACGCCTCGTCCTTCGTGAGGTACCGCTCGCGGGTGTTGTCGGCGTTCGCAAGGCGGAGTCGCGAGGCTGGGTTGGCGGTGATGATCCCCGCGTCGACGGCTGCGACGAGCGAGGCCGACAGGAGCGCCACACACCGCTGCACGGTCGCCGGGTCCATGCCGGAGGTGAGCAAGTCGGCCGCCCACGCCTTCACGTCGTGTCGGGTGATGTCGACGAGCGGCACGGCGCCCCACTGCGGGTCGAGGTGCTTCGTGCGGCGGGACCCGTCGCGGAGCAGGGTGCTCGGTTCGACGGCGCGGAACGGCCACCACTCGGTGACTCAGTCGTCCCAGGTGTGGAGGGCAGCGCGGGGTCTCGCCAGCCGAGCTGCGCGGCTTCCTGCTCGTTGGCGGCCGCGGCGTTCATGGCGGCGCGCTTTTGGTGAAAAGTGCCGGCGGAACGCTTCGAGCCGTCGGCGAGCCGGTAGGCATCGGGCCATCGCCCGGAGGGGAGCTTCTCGGTCCAGGCCATCAGCCTGCCTCTCTGAGTCGGTGCCATCGCAGGTGAGCGATGCGGGCCTCCAGGACGTCCGCGGTGACGCTGAGCTCGTCCCCGAACGGCAGAAGACCATCGACCAGCTGGGAGGCTGACGGGAGCCCCCGGGCATGCGCGATTGCGTGTGCCCGGGGGTCTTCTGCGTTTCCGGATCGCGTTAGGATCGGCCATCGTGACGAACCGTCAGGACCACTCCCACCCGGCGCTGTGGTCGCTGCATGTCCCGGCGCTCATGATCGGTCTTCTCGGGATCGTCTTCATAGCAACGCTGAGCTGGATGCCGTCGGTTTGGTACGACGAAGCCGCCACGGTGACGGGAGCGACCCGCTCATGGGCGGAGCTGTGGCAGATGATCCACAACGTCGACGCGGTGCACGCCGTCTACTACGCGGCCATGCACGTCTGGTTCAACATCGTGGGCTACTCGGCATTCACCCTGCGCCTGCCGAGCGCTCTCGCGATCGGTGCTGCCGCGTACCTCACAGCGCTCATCGGCGATCGGATCGCGTCACGGCACGCTGCACTGGCCGCGGCGTTCATCCTCGTTGTCATGCCGCGTGCAACGTTCGCGGGGACGGAAGGGCGCTCCTACGCGCTGAGCTTGTTCCTGGCGGTGCTCTCGACTTGGCTGGTACTCGTAGCGTCCAGCCGACGCGGATGGCTTCTGTGGGCGGCTTACGCCGCGGCCACCGTCGCGATGGTCGGGCTCTTCATGTTCTCGGCACTGCTGCTGCCAGCGCATCTCGCGCTCGCGTGGCGCGGGTCGGACCGTCGCACGATCTTCGCGTGGCTCACGTCTGCTGTGGCCGCGGTGCTGGTTTCGGCGCCGGTGGTGTTGCTCTCTCTGAGCGAGTCGAAGCAGGTGGCATGGCTAGGGTCACCGAGCAGCAAGACCGTCACTGACGTCGTGACATCTCAGTTCGGGGAGCACTCGGCGTTGTTCGCTGGTCTGCTGTGGGCGGCGGCCGCGTGCGGGGCGGTAGTGCTGCGTCGGACGTCGGGTGCGCGGGTGCTGAGCAGTGTCGCCTGGTGGGCGGTCGGGCCCACACTCATCCTCGTCTTCGCGTCGTTCGTACGTCCCGTCTACGACCCGCGCTACGTGACGTTCTGCGTGCCCGCCATGGCACTTCTCTCGGGCGTCGCTGTCGCATCCGTTCGCGCCCGCAGCCTCACGGCGGTCGCGCTGGCCGCAGCGCTCGTCGTGACCCTCCCCAACTGGGCCAGTCAGCGTCACTCGGACGGGAAAGACAATGCACGTTGGCAGGAGATCGCAGCGTTTGTGCAGGCTGAACGGCAGCACGCCGACGGCTACGACGTCGCGGTGTTTGGACCGTTGCCGAAGCGACTGGCGAACTCCTCTCGCCTGATCGCGGTCGCGTACCCGGAGCCCTTCGTCGGCATGGGTGATCTCACACTCGAGCGAGCGGGAGCCCAGACCGGCACACTGTGGGGGTCAGACGTACCGGTCGAGTCGCGCTTGGGAAAGTTGAGCACAGCCGACCGTGTGTTCGTCATCCAGGCCGCCGGTAGCGACTGGGGCCGCTCCGTGCCGCGGGAGCTCGAACGGCGCGGTCTGAGCGTCGAACGTCGCGCCGATGTTGGTGGAGCGACGGTCGCGATCTACGCTCGGTCGTAGCTGGCGGACTGCGACCGCGCCCGGTCGAGTGCACGGTTCACGGGTGTGTACACACGGTCGGCGCGGTGTCGCGGAGCGACGAGAGCCCAGATCGCTGGCCAGGCGTCCGATTGACGGGCGCGGATGAGCGAGTACACGCGGCGGGCCTGCGTGATCCGCAGAGCCTCTGCTCGGAGGTGCCGAGTGGGCTTGGGGAACGCACGCATCCCTCAACAGTATCGGTTCGCGGATGGCGCCCCTCGGGTCGGGTCAGATCAGGCCTTCGGCCTCCGCCGCCTCTGCGATCGCAGCGGACGCGTCTTCGTAGTCCTCGTACTCTCCGATGAACTTCAGAGTCGTCGTGTCGGCTCCGAGCCAGGCTCGCCACCCATCAGGGTCGTCGTCGCGGAAGCGCCCAAGGACAGTGTGTCCAGCGCTTGTAGCGACGGTGTGGGTTCCGTCGTCGTTGCTCCAGGTGGTCAGTTCGGGGATGCACATGGCGACGACGGTATCCGCTCTCGGATCGCGTCACGCAAGATCCAGGCGCAGTCGGCGGTTTGGCCGAAGCACCACTCGACGAGTACGGCGCGGTCGGTGTGCGCGAGGACGCACGCTTCGACTTCGAGGATGCGGTCGGGGAACTGCACCCACGCGAGGACGAGGTCGGGTGCCGGGAGGTCGATCTCTGGTCCGCCGTGGGTGAGCTCGAGCGGCTGGCTGGATTCCACCAGTCGGGAGTGCTCACCGACGAGGAGTTCACTTCGGCGAAGCGGAAGCCCCTCGGGTTCTGAGGATCGGGCTGTTGCCCCACGACTGCCCCACGACCCCGGTTGCACACAGAACTCCCGGCGAGGCCATTGCGGTCTCGACCGGGGTTTTCGTCGTGGGCCCCGTGGGGCTCGAACCCACGACCCTCGGATTAAAAGTCCGGTGCTCTACCAACTGAGCTAGAGGCCCTCACCCGCAAGGCTAGCGGGTGAGGGCCTCTGGGAAGAACCGGGTGGGCGGGTCAGCCGCGGCGTCCGGTGAGCGTCCGCAGCAGCCACAGGACCACCGCGACGATGAGCAGCACGATGCCGACCCAGAGCAGGAACTTCAGGCTCGCGGTGAAGCCACCGACGAACAGCAGGACGACCGCGATCACGGCCAGGATGATGAGCAGGGGGTTCATGGGAGTCCTCTTCCTTCGCGTGCGGGAGGAGCGCCTCCCGGTCAGTCACGGTACGCGCGGCGGAGGCGTTGCGTTCTGGGCGAACGACGCCCGGGCACGTCGCCGACCGTGCCTACACTGACGCGGTGCCTCGCGATCACCACCGTCCCGTCCACTTCACCGACCAGGAGTTCGCCGCGATCCAGGGCGGCGAGGACCCCGCCGTGGTCAACCGTGTCGCGCACGAGACCGCGAACGCCCTGCTCCACCGCGTGCGGCAGGATCCGGACCCGGCGGTCGTCGAGCGCCTGGTGACCTACACGGACGTGCACGGCATCGACGCCATCGCCGAGCTGTGGGCACGGGTGGGGGCGCACACGCTCCCCGGCGCGCTGTGGCGGATCTACCTCGTCCGCACGGTGATCCGGCAGAACCCCGAGGAGATCGCGTACCTCTTCGAACGGGGCACGGAACGGATCGGGACGATCGACCAGGCCGTCGCCGGGGCAGAGCAGCCGACCGGTCCGGCGGAGATCCTCACCCTGGCGGACCGCATCCTGCACGGCCTCTACACCGGGGACCTCGCGGTGGCGCTCGACCGGGGCGCCGCGTTCTGCCGACTCACCGCGGCCGGAGCGACGGCCGTCGCGGACGACGCAGACCTGACGGCGGGCGCCCGTGCGTCGGAGCTCACGACCCGCGCGCTCCGCCTGTCGGAACTGGCGGCCGACCTCACCGAGGCGGCGTCGCTCTGGCGCCGCGACAGCCTGGACTGAGCGGCCAGCGGGGCGGGCGCGCACCGCGCCTCCCGGCCAGCAACGCGACCAGCCAGCACCGCGCCTCCCGGCCAGCAACGCGACCAGCCAGCAACGCGACCGGCCGCGAGCGGCCAGAGCGCCCGCGCCGTCGACGCCACCCGCGACGCTCGACTCCAGGCATGGAAGAACCGGGCCGCAGAAGCGCCTCTCGGCGCGAGGCCGCTCGAAGCGGCGAATTTTGGAGCCCGGGGCTTGCTGCGGCCCGGCGACACCGAGTCTACGAGACGCTCGCTGTGCTCGTGGCCCTGTTCACTCTCGGTGGACAGATCCGCGCTCGGGCGTGCCCCGGGAACGAGGGGTGAGAACCGCTCCAATCCGCTCGGGCGAGGGTGCCGAATCATCACCGTGGCAGGTGATGAGCCGGCCACGACAGCGAGGGTCCCGTGCGACCCGGTCCGCTCCCTGGCGGTCAATTCCCTGCGGGTCACGCGGGCCCTCGCGCTCGACCGACCGCTGACCCGACCACGCGACCCGAGCGCGTGGTCGGGTCACGGCCCACAACTCACAGCCAGATCGCAACCGAGAGGAGGGAAACCTGCAATGCTTGCCATCGTGGATAGCGACACCGAGAGCTGGAGTTCGACCGAGCCGGCTCAGGCGTCCCCCGACGACCTCCTCGCCCGCGTGGCGACCGGCGACCAGGCAGCCTTCTCCGACCTGTACGACGTCCTCTCCGGACGCGTGCTCGGACTCGTGACGCGGCTCCTCCGGGACCGTGCACAGTCCGAAGAGGTCACGCAGGAGGTCTTCCTCGAGGTCTGGCAGCAGGCCACCCGCTACGACCGCAAGCGCGGTACGGCAGCGAGCTGGATCCTCACCATGGCGCACCGCCGAGCGGTCGACCGGGTGCGGGCCTCGCAGGCGTCGCACGACCGCGACACGAAGATCGGCATCCGCGACTTCGAGGCCGGCTTCGACCAGGTGTCCGAGTCGGTCGAGATCCGGATCGAACACGAACGCGTCAGCCGGGCGCTCGCGAAGCTCACCGAGTTCCAGCGCCAGGCCGTGCAACTCGCTTACTACGGCGGCTACTCGCACAGCGAGATGGCCGACCACCTCGGTGTCCCGATCGGCACCGTCAAGACCCGTCTCCGTGACGGGATGATCAGACTCCGCGACGAGATGGGGGTGACATCATGACCGAACGACACGACGACCCGGCACTGCTGACCGGTTCGCACGCCCTCGATGCACTGTCGGACGAGGAGCGAGCACTGTTCGACTCCGCGCTCTCGACCGCGCCGGAGCTGCAGGCCGAGACGGACTCGCTGCGCGAGACCGCGCTGCAGCTCGCCTACGCGGTGACCCCGATCGAGCCGCCCTCGTCGCTCAAGGCGTCCCTGATGGCCCAGATCGCGACGACCCCACAGGCTGCTCCGGTGGCCCCGCAGTCCGTTGCGTCGGCCACGAGCGCCCCAGCCACGACGACCACGGTCGACGACGCCGGCCAGGAGGCGCGGTTCGCCCCCGCCTCGACCCGCACCTCCTCCGGTGGTGCGGCTTCGGACAAGGCTCGCCGCCGGTGGTTCCAGCGTCCGGCAACGGCACTGTCCGCCGCAGCGGCCGTCGCCGTGGTCTTCCTCGGCGTCGGACTCGGCGTCGGCACGACCTTCGCTCCCTCGAACCAGCCCGGTCCGGGGACGACGCAGGCGTCCGGCGGACTCGACCGCATCTACGCCGCGTCGGACTTCAAGCGCACCACGGCGAAGGTCTCGGGCGGCGGGACAGCCACGGTCGTCTGGTCGAACGAGGTCGGCAAGTCCGCGGTCATCCTCGACGGGGTCCCCGCGGCTCCGGAGGGCAAGACCTACGAGCTCTGGTACATCGGCTCCGAGGGCACCGGCGGCAAGATCAACGCGGCCGGCCTGATGGACCACGTGTCCACCGGTGTGCACTCGGCGGTCCTCACCGGGACGCTCTCGCACGGTGTGACGATCGGCATGACGGTGGAGCCCGCCGGCGGCTCGGAGCAGCCGACGACGACCCCGATCATGGCGGTCCCGACCACCTCGGCCTGACCCGGGCGGCCTGGGCGTGCCCGCGAGGGCGTACCTGGTCGAAACGGGCGTACCTGGTCAGAACTTCTGACCAGGTACGCCCGTTTCCTCATTCCATCGCGGCCGTCCTGGGAAGGAACGTGCCAGCGTGCCCGGTCACGGGCGGAGGCGGCGGGGCAGGAGCGGGCCGCGCCTCCCGTCCGCCGCCCCGCCCCCGCAGCGCACACCGCCCCGTCACCCGTGCCGAAACGGGCGTACCTGACCCAAGCGGGCGTACCTGACCGAAGCGGGCGTACCTGACCCAAGCGGGCGTACCTGACCCAAGCGGGCGTACCTGACCCAAGCGGGCGTACCTGACCGAAGCGGGCGTACCTGACCCAAGCGGGCGTACCTGACCCAAGCGGGCGTACCTGACCGAAGCGGGCGTAGCTGGTCGAAACGGGCGTACCTGGGCGAAACTTCTCACCAGGTACGCCCGTTTCCTCATCCCAGCGCGCGCGTTGTGGGAAGGAACGACGTGGAACGGCGACGGCCCCGCCGGACCGGAGTCCGACGGGGCCGTCGTGAACGGGGGCGGTCGATCAACCGAAGCGGCCGGAGACGTAGTCCTCGGTGGCCTGGACGGACGGGTTCGAGAACATCGTGGCGGTGTCGTCGAACTCGATGAGCTTGCCCGGCGCACCGGTGCCCGCGATGTTGAAGAACGCCGTCTTGTCGCTGACGCGCGAGGCCTGCTGCATGTTGTGGGTCACGATCACGATCGTGTACTCCTTCTTCAGCTCCTCGATGAGGTCCTCGATCGCGAGGGTCGAGATCGGGTCGAGCGCCGAGCACGGCTCGTCCATGAGGAGCACATCGGGCTGCACCGCGATCGCACGGGCGATGCAGAGACGCTGCTGCTGCCCGCCGGACAGGCCCATGCCGGGCTTGTCGAGGCGGTCCTTGACCTCGTTCCAGAGGTTCGCGCCCTGCAGGGAGCGCTCGACGATCTCGTCGGCCTCGGAGCGCGAGAGCCGCTTGTTGTTGAGCTTCACGCCGGCGAGCACGTTGTCCTTGATGGACATCGTCGGGAACGGGTTCGGGCGCTGGAAGACCATGCCGACCTGCCGACGGACGAGCACCGGGTCGACGCCGGCGCCGTAGAGGTCGTCGCCGTCGATCTTGACGGAGCCCTCGACGTAGGCGCCGGGGATGACCTCGTGCATGCGGTTGAGGGTGCGGAGGAAGGTGGACTTGCCGCAGCCGGACGGGCCGATGAACGCGGTCACGGTGCGGGGCTCGATCGTCATGTCGACGCCCTCGACCGCCTTGAACTTCGAGTAGTAGACGTTGAGGCCGTCGACCTCGATGCGCTTGGACACTGTGTTCCTTCGGGGTGGGTGGATCCGCGGGTCAGCGCGGGAGCTTGGGGGCGAACAGGCGCGTGATGAAGCGTGCGAGCAGGTTGAGCAGCATCACGATGAGGATGAGCACGAGCGCGGCGGTCCACGCCCGGTCGACGAACGGTACCGGGTTGGCGCCCTGCTGCGAGTACTGCGTGTACGCGAACACCGGCAGGGTCATCATCGGGTCCTTGAACAGGTCGTAGTTCAGGCTCGCCGTGAACCCCGCCGTGACGAGCAGGGGAGCGGTCTCGCCGATGACGCGGGCGATCGAGAGCATGACGCCCGTGGTGATGCCGGCGAGCGACGTGGGCAGCACGACCTTCAGGATCGTCAGGTACTTCGGGACGCCCAGTGCGTACGAGGCCTCGCGGAGCTCCATCGGGACGATCTTCAGGACCTCCTCGGTGGAGCGCACGACGATCGGGATCATCAGCACCGAGAGGGCCACCGAGCCGACCAGGCCGAAGCGGGCACCCGGACCGAGGAAGAGCGCGAACAGCGAGTACGCGAAGAGACCGGCGACGATCGAGGGGATGCCCGTCATCACGTCGACGAAGAAGGTGATGCCCTTCGCGAGGACGCCCTTGCCGTACTCGACCAGGTAGATGGAGGTGAGCAGACCGATCGGCACCGAGATGAGCGCGGCGAACAGCGTGATCTCGAGCGTGCCGACGAGCGCGTGGATGGCGCCGCCGCCCTCGGAGATGACCCCGCGCATCGAGTACGAGAAGAACTGCGCGTCGAACCGGGCGACGCCGTCGCCGAGCACCGTCCACAGCAGCGACACCAGCGGCAGCACCGCGATGACGAACGCCGTGACGACGAGCGAGGTGACGAGCCGGTCGACCGCCTTGCGGCCACCCTCGACGATGCGCGAGACCACGACGATGAGGACGTCGAACAGGACCGTGCCGAGGAACACCGCGGCGACGACGTTGAAGTCCTTGACCGCGCCGCCGGCGTTGAGGAGGGCGAACACGAGGATCAGGGCGACCCAGGAGCCGACGAGGAGCAGCCACGGCACGGACTTGTGCAGCTTGCCGGTGGCGTAGACGTTGCCGGACACTCCGGACTGACGGATGGCGAGGGACATCGGGGCGGACCTCTCAGCTCACTCGCTTGCGGACGATGTACCGCGCGAGCATGTTGATGACCAGGGTGATGACGAAGAGGATCAGGCCCGTCGCGATGAGGGCGTTCAGGGCCGTGCCGGACGCCTCGGCGAACTGCAGGGCGATGTTCGCCGCGATCGTCGAGGGGTTCTGCGCGATGAGGACCTGGAAGGTCACGTTCGTCGACACCGACAGCACCAGCGCGACCGCCATCGTCTCGCCGAGCGCGCGGCCGAGACCGAGCATGATCGCGGACACGATGCCGGACTTGGCGAACGGCAGCACCGACAGACGGATCATCTCCCAGCGGGTGGCGCCGAGGGCCAGGGCGGCCTCCTCGTTGAGGGTCGGCGCCTGCAGGAAGATCTCACGCATCACGGCGGTCATGATCGGGATCGCCATCACGGCGAGCACGATCGACGCGGTGAGGATCGTGCGGCCCGTCCCGGTCACCTGACCGGAGAAGAGCGGGAACCAGCCGAAGTAGGTGTTGAGGAAGACGTAGAACGGCTTCACGAACGGCGCGAGGACCACGATGCCCCACAGGCCGTAGACGACCGACGGCACCGCGGCGAGCAGGTCGATGACGTAGCCGAGGACCGGCGCCATACGACGGGGCGCGTAGTGCGAGATGAAGAGGGCGATGCCGAGCGCGAGCGGCACGGCGATCACGAGCGCGATGAGCGCGGACCAGATCGTGCCGAACACGAGCGGACCGACGAAGTCCCAGAAGTTCGTCGCGCCGTTGGGGAGCTCGCCGACCTTGGCGCTGAAGGCCGGGAGGCTCTGCCACACGAGGAACGCGGCGACGAGGATCAGGACGAAGAGGATGAGACCGCCGGAGATGACCGAGGCGGCGGAGAAGACGCGGTCGCCGATGCGGACGACGGGCTTCGGCTTGGGGGTGACGGTGGCCCCTGGCTGGGCCGGTGCGGTCGTCATGGGGCTCCTGTCGGAGGTACGCCGGGGGAGGCGGGAGGTCGGGTGTCCGGTGCTGCGGTGTCGCGCTCGGTTCCCCGAGTGGACGGGCGAGTGCCCGGACGCCGGTCGAGTGGGTGGGACCGGCGTCCGGGCGCTCAGGGTGCCTTACTTGATGGAGGCGACGGCCTTGGCGGCCTTCTCCGACAGGTCGGTCGAGAGGGCGGCCGACTTGGCCTCCTTCGCGGCGGCGTCCTGCGCGTCCTTCGAGACGACGTAGTCGAGGTAGCCCTTCACGAGCTCACCCTTCGCCGAGTCCTTGTACTCCTGGCACGCGATGGCGTAGGAGACGAGCACGAGCGGCCACGCGTTGTCGGCGGTGTCGGTGCGGTTGATGTCGATCGCGAGGTCGTTGTCCGCGCGGCCCTCGACGGTCTTCGAGTCGGCGACGACGGTGGCAGCACCCTCGGCCGAGATCGTGGTGGCCTTGTCGCCGACCATGAGCTTGGCCTTGTCGAGGTCACCGGCGCCGGAGTCGTCGATGTAGGTGATGGCGTTCGAGGCGCTGGCCATCGAGGAGGCGACACCCGAGGTCTTCGCGGCGGCGTCACCGACCTGGTACGGGAAGGTCTGGCTCGGGTCCTTACCCCAGACGTCCTTCGCGTTCGCGTCGAGGTACTCCGAGAAGTTCTCGGTGGTGCCCGAGTCGTCCGAGCGGTGCACGACGGTGATGTTCGCGTCCGGGAGCGTCGCGTCCTTGTTGAGCGCGGTGATCTCGGAGTCGTTCCACTTCGTGATCTTGCCGGAGAAGATGCCCGCGATGGTCTTCGCGTCGAGCGTGAGGTCCTTGACGCCGTCGACCTTGTAGGCGATCGCGATCGGGGAGATGTAGACCGGGATGTCGATGGCCTTCGAGTCCGCGGCGCAGGCGGCGAACGAGCCCGAGAGCTCCTCGTCGCTCAGCGCGGCGTCGGAGCCGGCGAAGTCCGCGGCACCCGAGATGAAGTTCTTGCGGCCGGCGCCCGAACCGTCGGGCGAGTAGTTGACCGTGACGCCCGAGGCGACGTTCTGGAAGCCGGCGGTCCAGGTGGCCTGCGCGGTCTGCTGTGCGGACGAGCCCGAGCCCGTCAGCGTGCCCGAGAGCTTCGAGTAGTCGGTGCCGGAGCTGGAGCTGGAGGACGGGCTGGTGCTCGCGCCCTCGTTCGCCGCGCACGAGGAGAGCACGACCGCGCCGGCGATCGCGATTGCCGCGACCGTACCGATTCGCTTGATGTTCACAGGGGTCCCTTCGGGAATGTCAGTGCAGGTGGGACCGCTGCTGGTCCCGTGGGCCGGTGCTGACCCGGGAGCGACTGTAGGGACACGAGGTGACGGGGATCACCCGCCCTGGTGAACGGGAGGTGAACGAGGGGTTGTCCCGGACGGGGCGACGTGCGCCGAGCCCGTGGCGGGTGCAGGATCGGGAACGGCGCGCCGAGAACGGGCGCATGCATGCGCATGCACCCCAGGAGCCGGGAGGCGCGGCTCGGCCCCGGCGTCCGGCCTACGCGGGGACGGGGTTGCGGTGCGTCTCGACGGCCACGAGCGTGCCGTCGGCGATGTGCATCACCGAGAAGTCGCCCACCGAGAGCATGGCGGCCCGGCGGAGGTCGAAGCGGCCGCTGTCGTCGGCCGTCGCGGTCGCGATGCGGGCGATGATGTCGGGCAGCACGGGACCGTGCGAGCACAGGACGGTGGTCTTCGCCTTGTCGAGCCGCTTCTGCACGACGCCCTTGACGTTGGCCGCACCGTGGTCGTGTGCGTCCTGGCTGATGTCCGGCGTGCTCGACACCCCGAGGTGCGTGCGGTCGGAGAGCGGTTCGACCGTCGCGAGGCACCGGGCGGCGGTGCTGCTGACGATCTTCTTCGGACCGAACGCGGCCACCGGCGACGCGACCGACTTCGCCTGCGACCTGCCGACGGGCAGCAGCGGACGGGTGGCGTCCGGGCCGTTCCAGTCCGAGCCGGGCACCGTCTTGGCGTGCCGCAGGGCGATGAGTGCGAAGGTGCGGTGGTGCCCCGCGGCGACGCGGTCCGCGAACCGGTCGAGGATGGCGACGTCACGGTCGTAGGTCAGCCGGTGGCGGGCGTCGTCGACGGTGACCCACTCGATCGCGGCGACCTCGTCGTTCGGGTGGAACCTGCCGGCGCGCTCGTACTCCTTGGAGGGCACCCGGGCGGACCAGTAGTGCACGATCTTGTCGCGGCCGCTCGGCAGCACGTACTCGGCCGTGCCCAGGGGTGCACCGAGGTGCACGCGGTACCCGGTCTCCTCGACGATCTCGCGCACGGCGGTCGTCGGGACGCTCTCACCCGGGTCTACCTTGCCCTTGGGGAACGAGACGTCCTTGTGGTGGTCACGGTGGATGAGCAGCACGAGCGGGATGCCGTCCTGCTCGCGCCAGACGACGGCACCCGCAGCGACGACCGGCCCTTGGGAGCCGCCGCTCACCGAGTGGAGCGCTTCCGCGCCGAGATCTTCCGCATGAGGACATTCTGCACGTCGTCGAGCGGTCGGCCGTCGTCGTCCGTCGAGTGGCGCGTCCACTCGCCGTCCGACTCGAGGTGCCACGAGCTCGTCGTGTCCGCCATCGCGAGGTCGAACATCTCGTGGACCTCGTTCACGTGCGCCGGGTCCGACAGCCGCACGAGGGCCTCGACGCGGCGGTCGAGGTTGCGGTGCATCATGTCCGCCGAGCCGATGAGCACGGCCGGGTCGCCGCCGTTGTGGAACGCGAACGCCCGCGAGTGCTCGAGGTACCGACCGACGACGCTGCGCACCCGGATGGTGTCGCTGACGCCTTCCATGCCGGGCTTGAGCGAGCAGATGCCGCGCACCCAGACGTCCACCGGCACGCCGGCCTGGCTGGCCAGGTACAGCGCGTCGATGATCTGCTCGTCGACCATCGAGTTGACCTTGATCCGGATCCCGGAGGGCTTGCCGGCCCGAGCGTTGTCCGCCTCGGTCTGGATGCGCTTGAGCAGCCCCTTCCGCAGGTGCAGCGGCGCGACGAGCAGGCGCTTGAACTTCTTCTCGATCGCGTAGCCCGACAGCTCGTTGAACAGGCGCGTCAGGTCCTTGCCCACGACGTCGTCCGACGTGAACAGCCCCATGTCCTCGTAGATGCGCGAGGTCTTCGGGTTGTAGTTGCCCGTCCCGATGTGGCTGTAGTGCTTGAGCGTGCCGCCCTCCTGCCGGATGACGAGCACGAGCTTCGAGTGCGTCTTCAGCCCGACCAGGCCGTACACGACGTGCACGCCGGCCTTCTCGAGCTTGCGGGCCCACGTGATGTTGTTCTGCTCGTCGAAGCGCGCCTTGATCTCGACGAGGGCGAGCACCTGCTTGCCCGCGGCGGCCGCGTCGATGAGCGCTTCCACGATGGGGCTGTCGCCGGAGGTGCGGTACAGCGTCTGCTTGATCGCGAGGACGTTCGGGTCGGCCGCGGCCTGCTCGAGGAACGCCTGGACGCTCGTCGCGAAGGACTCGTACGGGTGGTGCACGAGCACGTCCTTCGCCGCGATGGCGCGGAAGAGGTCCGGCTTCGTGTTCGGTTCGCCCGGCTGGAACTGCACCGGGGTCGTCGGCACGTGCTTCGGGTAGTGCAGGTCCGGACGGGCGATCTTCGCGATCTCGAACAGCCCGCCGAGGTCGAGCGGCGAGGGGAGGCGGAAGACCTCTTGTTCGGTGATGTCGAGCTCGCGCACGAGCAGGTCGAGCGTCACCGGGTCCATGTCCTCGGTGATCTCGAGGCGGATGGGCGGTCCGAACCGACGACGGAGCAGCTCGCGCTCGAGGGCCTGGATGAGGTTCTCGGCCTCGTCCTCCTCGATCTCGACGTCCTCGTTGCGGGTGACCCGGAACACGTGGTGCTCGAGCACCTCCATCCCGGGGAAGAGGTCGTCGAGGTGGTTGGCGATGAGGTCCTCGAGCGGGATGAACCGCAGCAGTCCCGAGTCGTCGTCCGGCAGCTTGATGAACCGCGAGAAGTTCTGCGGCACCTTGAGGCGGGCGAACTCCTGCCGCTGCGACTTCGGGTTCCGCACGCGGACCGCGAGGTTGAGCGACAGCCCGGAGATGTAGGGGAAGGGGTGCGCCGGGTCCACCGCGAGCGGCATGAGCACCGGGAAGATCTGCTCGTTGAAGTACTCGCGCATCCGGAGCCGGTCGGCCTCGTCGAGGTCGGACCAGTGCTCGACGTGGATGCCCGCGGCGTCGAGGTCCGGCTTGAGGGACCCGATGAACGCCTGCGCGTGACGGTCCTGCAGCTCGTGCGCCTTCGTCGCGATGTCGCGCAGGACGTCGCTCGGTGCCCGGCCGACGTTGGTCGGGACGGCGATGCCGGTGTCGATGCGGCGCTTCAGGCCGGCGACCCGGACCATGAAGAACTCGTCGAGGTTGGACGCGAAGATCGCCAGGAAGTTCGCGCGCTCGAGCAGCGGCTGCATGCGGTCCTCACCGAGTTCGAGGACCCGCTGGTTGAACCGGAGCCAGCTGAGCTCACGGTCGAAGTAGCGGTCGGTGGGCAGCGACTCGTGCTCGATCTCGACGACCTCGTCGAAGTCGTCGAGGTCCGGTGCGACGGAGTCGCCGTCGAGCTGCGGTTCGGTGTCCATGCCCACATCCTGCCACCCGACCCCTGCGCCGGGAGGGCCCCACGTGGACGCTGTGGAAACCCGCGGTGAACGACGTGGTGCGCCGTCGGGCTCAGCCCGCGGCGTACTGCACGTCGATCGCGTGCTGCGTGAACCCGGACCGCCGGTAGAGCGCCAGCGCTGGTTCGTTGTCGCCCTCGACGTAGAGCGCGGCGGCGGTGAGCCCACGACCGGTCAGACGAGCGGTCCCGGCGCGCATCAGGACGCCGCCGAGCCGCTGTCCCTGCAGGTCGGGGCGGACGGCGACGGCGTAGAACTCACCGATGCCGTCCTCGACCTTGAGCCAGCACGACCCCGCCAGGGCGCCGGAGTCGTCGCGGAGCAGGAGCAGGTCGTCGCCCGAGAACCAGTCGTCCGCCTCGCGGGCGCGCAGGTCCTCGAGCGTCATCCGGCCCTGTTCCGGGTGGTGGGCGAACGCGGCGGCGTTGAGCGCGAGCCAGTCGGCCTCGTCACCCGGGTCGCCCGCGCGGAACGCCGACACCGTGTAGCCGTCGGGCACCGCCGGGTCCGGGGCGACCGAGGCGATCGGTGCCCGGAGCTGCAGGAGCGTCCGGACCGCCGTCCAGCCGAACCGCGACGCGAGCGCCCGCGCGGCGGGGTGGTCCCCGTGTGCCCACGCGAGCCGGGGCGCCGCGGCCCCGCCGCCCGGGGTGAGCGCCTGCCGGGCGAGGGCGGTCCCGAGGCCGTGCCCCCGCGCCTCCTGGGCGACCACGAGCTCCAGCTCGCCGTCGCGCACCACGGCGACCCCGCGCTCGTCGCCGAGCACGCTCGCGCGACCGGCACGCACGTCGACCAGGGTCTGGTCGGAGAACGGCGGTGCCTCACCCGGGACGGCGAAGCGCGACAGGTCGACCACTACTGGCCCGCGAGCCGGTCGGCCTCGTCGTCGTAGACGTTGAAGCGGTAGCCGACGTTGCGCACCGTGCCGATCAGGGACTCGAGGTCGCCGAGCTTCGCGCGGAGCCGTCGCACGTGGACGTCGACCGTGCGGGTGCCGCCGAAGTAGTCGTACCCCCACACCTCGCTGAGGAGCTGCTCGCGGGTGAACACCCGCGACGGGTGCGTGGCGAAGAAGCGGAGGAGCTCGAACTCCTTGAACGTGAGGTCGAGCGGCCGGCCGCGCACCTTGGCCGAGTAGCTCGCCTCGTCGATGACGACACCGGACGCCTGGATCTTCGACCCGGTCTGGTTCTTCGAGGCGCGACCGGCGGTCAGGCGGATGCGGGCGTCGACCTCGGCGGGGCCGGCGGTCTCGAGCACGACGTCGTCGACGTTCCACTCGCTGTTGACCGCGGTCAGGCCGCCCTCGGTGACGACCAGGATGATCGGCGTGGTCGAGCCGCTCGTCGCGAGGATCTTGCAGAGGGCCTTGGCGCTCGCGAGGTCCGTCCGGGCGTCCACGAACATGAGGTCGCTCTGCGGGGCGTTGACGAGCTGGGCGGCCTCGGCGGGGACGTGGCGGATCCGGTGGCTCAGCAGACCGAGGCTCGGCAGGACGTCGCCGGGCGCGGCTGAGGTGAGTACCAGGAGCTGGGCCACAGGACCTCCAGGGCGTGGGGGAGTCGTGCACACATCCTAGTGATGCTCGGGAAGCCCCCTTCCCGGCCGGACGGTCGGGACGGGCGTTCCCGCGGCGGTCCTGTCATGATGGGGCGCGTGACCGAGCCCGTGCAGCCCACCGACCAGCGCCGCCTCCGGCTGACGTCCGTCCTGCCGGTCTGGCTGCTCGCGATCGTCGGGGCCGTGCTCGTGCTCACGCTGACCGAGAAGGACTCGTTCGCCTGGCTGCTCCTCGTGTTCGTGCTGTGCGTGCTGGTCAGCTTCGTGCTGCAGCTCATCACCGCGACGAAGGACGGGCTGGTCGAGCGGATCAGCATCGCGTCGTCGGGGGCCTTCGTCGTCGTGCTCGTCACCGCGGTCCTGCTGCTGACCCGGTGACCCGCCGCCCGACGGCTGGCGTCGTCAGGCGTGCCGCGTAGACTCGGGGCATGGATTCGCTGCTTGCGCTCGAGCTCTTCTACGTGGGCCTGCTCGGCCTCGCGTCGCTCGCGATCGCGTTCGTCTCGGTGACCGTCGTCGTGAAGCTGTTCAAGGGTCAGCGTTGATCGAACTGCCCGAAGGTCTCGCGCCCGAACTCGTCCCGCTGTCGTGGCTCGTCGGCGTCTGGGAGGGCACCGGCGTGGTCGAGTACCCGGTCGGCGACGAAGCCGAGCCCCGGAAGTACGAGTTCGGCCAGCGCGTGAGCTTCAGCCACGACGGACTGCCGTACCTCAACTACTCGTCGACGACGTGGCTGCTCGACGACGAGCACACCCCGCTCGCGGCCGAGATGGGCTACTGGCGGATCGACCGTCCGTCCGAGCCCGGTGACCGCGGCCCGGCGATGCTCCTCGGCGAGGGGCCGACGCCGTTCGGCACCGTCGAGAGCGTCGAGGCACTGCGGAACACCACCGACGGGTTCGACGTCGAGGCGGCGATCATCCACCCCACCGGCGTCAACGAGCTCTACGTCGGACGGGTCCGCAAGGGCCGGATCGACCTCGCCACCGACGCCGTGATGCGCTCGCCGAACGCCAAGGACTACTCCGCGGCGACCCGGCTCTACGGTCTGGTCGAGGGCAAGCTCTTCTGGGCGTGGGACATCGCCGCGCTCGGCAAGGAGCTGACCTCGCACGCATCGGGGCAGCTCGCGAAGGTCGACTGATGTCCGCCTTCGCCGGTCGCGCCGGCTTCGTGGCGACGGACGCGGGCCCCGCCGCGCACTTCGGCAACCCGCTCGGCGAGCAGCGGTTGCTGGCCCGTGGCCGCGCCGTCGTCGAGCTCGGCCTCGGCGTGGTGACCGTGACCGGTCCGGACCGCCTGTCGTGGCTCAACTCGATCACGTCGCAGCTGCTGACCGGCCTGGCCGTCGGGGCGAGCACCGAGACGCTCGTCCTCGACCAGTCCGGCCGCGTCGAGCACGCGGCACGGGTCGTCGACGACGGTTCGGTGGCGTGGCTGCTGACCGAGCCCGCAGACGCTCGGCCGCTCGCCGCCTGGCTCGACTCGATGCGGTTCATGCTGCGCGTCGAGGTCGCCGACCGCTCCGCCGAGTTCGCGACGATCGGGTGGTTCGGCGACACCGCGCCGTTCGCCCCGACCGAGCTGCCCGAGACCCCGCTCGTCGAGTGGGTCGACCCGTGGGTCTCGGTCACGCCCGGCGGGTGGGGCT
Source organism: Curtobacterium sp. B18 (assembly GCF_000333375.1). Taxonomy (GTDB): domain Bacteria; phylum Actinomycetota; class Actinomycetes; order Actinomycetales; family Microbacteriaceae; genus Curtobacterium. The sequence continues at coordinate 5,781 of NZ_BACZ01000317.1, read as the reverse complement.
ACGCCGTCCAGGAGGCGCACCCCGCCTCCGACTGGACCCTCCGCATCGCCGTGGTCACCCCCGGCACCGCCGACCGGATCGCCGCGTCCGACGGACCCGTCGCCGGGCTCCTCGCGTACGAGGCCCTGCGGATCGCCGCCTGGCGCCCCTCGCTCGTCGACGTCGACGAGCGCACGATCCCGCACGAGCTCGACTGGCTCCGCTCCGCCGTGCACCTGTCGAAGGGCTGCTACCGGGGGCAGGAGACCGTCGCCAAGGTCCACAACCTCGGCCACCCGCCGCGCCGGGTCGTGATGCTGCACCTCGACGGGTCCGACGGCGTGCTGCCGGCTCCGGGGACGCCGGTCGTCGCCGGCGAGAAGGAGGTCGGGCGCGTGAGCGCGTCGGGCATCCACCACGAGCTCGGGCCGATCGCGCTCGCGGTCGTGAAGCGCTCCCTCGACCCGGCGGCCACGCTGACGCTCACCGCCGACGACGTGGTCGTGGCCGCGACGCAGGAGGTCATCGTGCCCCCGGGCGCCGGCGCCACCGCGGACGTGCCGCGGCTGCCCCGGCTCGGCGCCGTCCGCCGCTCCTAGCCGCGGCTCGCGGATCGCGGCGGGCCGCGCCGAGTCTCGGCTCCGCGGACACGTTCGCGCGGCCTGGGCCGCGAAACTGTCCGCCCGGCCGAGTCTCGGGGCGCGGGCATCGGCCGCGGCCGCGCGGCAGCGCAGCTGCGCCGGGCGGTCAGGCCGGGGCCACCGCGGCCCAGGGCACGCTGAGCTCCCCGAGTCGCCACCGCGTCACCCCGTGCAGCACCGGCCACCCCCGGTCCCGCATGCCCCGGACGGTCGCGATCCACCGCTGCCGGGGGCCGTACGTGCCGAGCGGTGCGGCGACCGCCCACGCCAGGTCGAGGTCGCCGACGAACGCGTGCACCCGCTCACCCGGCACGTTCCGGTGGATGAGGGCCTTCGGCAGCCGCTCGGCCACGACCGAGGGCACGTCGAGTCCGGCGAGGCGGAGCGACACCGTGAAGGTCTGCGGCGCGACGTCGTCGAGCGTCACCCAGGACGCCACCCGTCCGACCTCGTTGCAGGTCCCCTCGACGAGTGCGCCGCCGGGCTGCAGCCGGTCCTGCATGATCCGCCAGGACGCCTCGACCTGGGACTCGTCGTACTGCCGCAGCACGTTGAAGGCCCGGATCACGGCGGGGCGGCGGCCCCCGGGTGTCGGCGTCTCGAAGCCGCCGAGCCGGAACGTCACGCCGTCCCGGGTGCCGGCGTTCGCGAGCGCGACCCGGGCCGGTTCGATCTCGATGCCGGTGACCTCGACGTCGGGGCGGACGGCGGCCAGGCGGTCCCGGAGCTCGAGGGTCGTCGTCGGCGACGCCCCGTACCCGACGTCCGCGACGAGCGGGTCCGTGCTCCGGCGGAGGGCCGGCAGCGTGGCGATCCACCGGTCGACGCGGCGGAGCCGGTTGTACCCGGTCGTCCCGCGCGTCACGTTCCCGATGGGCATGCCCACCAGGGTACGGGGCCGCGGAACGGGCGCACGGCGCTCGGTAGACTCGGGGCATGACCTCCACGCTCGTCCTGCTCCGTCACGGCAACAGTGACTGGAACCAGAAGAACCTGTTCACCGGTTGGGTCGACGTCCGGCTCAGCGAGCTGGGCGAGAAGGAGGCGAAGCGCGCCGGCGACCTCATCGCCGAGTCCGGCATCGTCCCCGACGTCCTGTACACCTCGCTCCTCACCCGTGCGATCCAGACGGCGGACATCGCGCTGCTCCAGGCCGACCTGGCGTGGCTGCCCGTGAAGCGCGACTGGCGCCTCAACGAGCGCCACTACGGCGACCTGCAGGGCAAGGACAAGGCCCAGACGCTCGAGCAGTACGGCGAGCAGCAGTTCATGGAGTGGCGCCGCTCGTTCGACGTGCCGCCGCCCCCCATCGCCGACGACGCCGAGTGGTCGCAGTTCGGGGACCGCCGCTACGCCGACCTCGGCGACCAGCTGCCCCGCACCGAGTCGCTGAAGCTCGTGATCGAGCGCCTGCTGCCCTACTGGGAGTCGGACATCACGAAGGACCTCGCCGACGGCGGCACCGTCCTCGTCACGGCGCACGGCAACTCGCTCCGCGCGCTCGTGAAGCACCTCGACGGCATCTCCGACGAGGACATCGCGGGCCTCAACATCCCGACGGGCATCCCGCTCGTGTACGAGCTCGACGACGACTTCCGTCCGACGAAGCCGGCGTACTACCTCGACCCCGAGGCCGCCGCGGCGGGTGCTGCGGCCGTGGCCGCCCAGGGCGCCAAGAAGTAGCAGTGCGTCCGAACGCCCCGCCTGGTCACCAGGCGGGGCGTTCGTCGTCTCGTCCGCTCACACGAAGTGCGACGCGATCTCCTGCACCAGTGCGCCGACGTCGTACGGCTTCGTCGTGTCCACGCGGACCACGGGGACGCCGGGCAGCCCGACCGGCCCGGCCGTGGCGCCGTGCTCGTCCCAGAACGCGAGCACGCCGGCGAGGTCACCGTGCACCTCGTGGCGCACCGGCACGGTGCCCGGGTCGTAGCGGTCCCGCAGCCGCTCCTCGGCGGTGGCGCGGTCGGTGTCGCACCACACCTCGACGGCGCGCGGTGACCCGGCGGAGGCGAGCCGCGCCTCCAGGAGGGCACGGTCACGCGAGGGCAGCCAGACGGCGTCGAGGACGACCCCGTTCTCGACCGCGTCCGCCATCGACCACATCGTGTCCATCGCGATGCCGCCGAGCGGACGCGAGGCGATCATCGGGCCGACGAGGTCGGCGAGGGGCTCCTTGATCCGGTCCTTCGACAGGAACGGGCAGCCGAGCACCTCGGCCAGCGCCGCCCCGATCGTGCTCTTGCCCGAACCGGGCATCCCGTTGACGACGATCGCGACCTGTGCCATGCCTCGATCCTCGCAGAACGCAGCGAGCGAGCGGAACGCAGCGAGCGAGCGGAACGCAGCGAGCGAGCGGAACGCATCGGGCCGGCGGAACGCGGCGAGCCGGCGGAACGCAGCGAGCCGGGCGGACCGTGTGGTCCGTCCGGCTCGGTGACGCCGCAGCGTCGGGTCAGGCGGGCGACACCGTCACCGAGGACGCGCCGGCCCAGTCACCCGTCGCCAGGTACTCGACCTTCTTGGCGATCGACACCGCGTGGTCGGCGAACCGCTCGTGGTAGCGCGAGGCGAGGGTGGCGTCGACCGTGTCGATCGGCGCGCCCTTCCAGGTCTCGCCGAGCACGAAGTCGAACACGCTCGCGTGCAGCTCGTCGATGGCGTCGTCCTCGTCGCGGATCTCCCCGGCGAGGGCGATGTCCTCGGTGGCGAGCAGGCGCGTGAGCTTCTGCGCCATCGCGACGTCGAGCTGGCCCATCTTCTTGAAGGTGCCGCGGAGGCCCTTCGGGACGACCTTCTCGGGGAAGCGCTGGCGGGTGAGCTGGGCGATGTGCTCGGCCATGTCGCCCATGCGCTCGAGCGACGAGCTGACGCGGAGGGCGGTGACGACGACGCGCAGGTCACGGGCGACGGGGGCCTGACGGGCGAGGATGTCGATCGCGATCTCGTCGAGGCTGTTCGCCGCCTCGTCGATCTTGGCGTCGTCGGCGATCACCTCCTCGGCGAGGGCCACGTCGGACTCGCTGAACGACTGCGTGGCTCGGGTGATGGCGGACTCGACGAGCCCGGCGATCTCGGTCAGTCGCTCCTGGACGTCCTGGAGTTCCTGCTGGAAGACTTCGCGCATGGGGGAGTACCTCTCTCTGCGTACCGGTCGAGTGTCGTCAGGTCAGGTGAACGAACGGTGACGTCCGGCTGAACGCTTCGCGATCCGGACCGGGAACCACGCCGGACGCGGGTGAACGGGGTCGGAACCGCGTGTGACCATCCCTACACTGACGGCATGGACAACGCGTGGCTGGTGCCACTGTCGATGCTCCTCGGCGGGGTCTTCGGAGCGGGCGTCGTGGTGCTGATCATCACCGCCGAGCGCACGGCTCGTGCTGCCGACGTGGCGGAACGCACCCTGCCCGACGGCGTCGCCGCGGTCATCGCCACGATGCACAACCCGGCCGTGGTGGTCGACCCCTCGAACACGGTCGTCGCGGCGTCGCCGCAGGCGCTCACCGTCGGGCTGGTCGTGCGGCGCAAGCTCGTGCACCGGGAACTCGTCGATCTCGTCGACCGGGTGCGCCGGAGCGGTGAGATGAGCGCCGAGGACCTCGAGCTCCCGCGTCGGAACAGCGACCAGATCGGCTACCTCAGCTTCCGCGCGGCGCAGCTCGGCAACCGCTACGTGCTCGTCACCGCCGACGACCTCACCGAGACCCGGCGCATCGACGAGGTCCGGCGGGACTTCGTCGCGAACATCTCGCACGAGCTGAAGACCCCGATCGGTGCGATCGGCCTGCTCTCCGAGACCCTCGTCGCCGCCGCGGACGAACCCCAGCACGTGCGGAAGTTCGCCGCGCAGCTCGTCACCGAGTCGGAACGGCTGGCAGCCCTCACGAAGGACATCATCGAACTCTCCCGCCTGCAGTCCGTCGACACGCTCGAGAACAGCGAGGAGACGTCGATCGACCGCATCGTGCAGGCCGCGGTCGACGCCAACGAGATCGTCGCCCGCGCACGGGACATCGAACTCGTCCGGGCGAAGAAGTCGAAGCTGCGCGTGATGGGCGACCCCGCCCTGCTGCAGATCGCGGTGTCGAACCTCATCGCCAACGCGGTCAAGTACTCGCCGGACCACACCCGCGTCGGCGTCGGCGTCCGGTCGACCAAGGGGTTCGTCGAGATCGCGGTCACCGACCAGGGCGTCGGCATCCCCGAGGCGGACCTCGACCGGGTGTTCGAGCGGTTCTACCGGGTCGACCCCGCCCGCTCCCGTGCCACGGGCGGCACAGGGCTCGGCCTCGCCATCGTGAAGCACGTCGTCGGCAACCACGGCGGGGACGTGCGCGTCTGGTCGCAGCCCGGCAAGGGCTCGACCTTCACCATCCGCCTGCCCGAGGCGGACCCCGAACTGACCACAGCACTCGAAGAGCAACTGGAAGAGCAGCCATCGTGACCAAGATCCTCATCGTCGACGACGAGCCGGCCCTGAGCGAGCCCCTGGAGTTCCTGCTGCAGCGCGAGGGGTACGACACCTCCGTCGCTGCGGACGGCGTGACCGCGCTGTCGAAGTTCGACGCGGAGAACCCCGACCTGGTGCTGCTCGACCTGATGCTGCCGGGGCTGTCCGGCACCGAGGTCTGCCGCCAGATCCGGACCCGGTCGAACATCCCGATCATCATGCTCACCGCGAAGGACTCCGAGGTGGACATCGTCGTCGGGCTGGAGCTCGGCGCCGACGACTACGTGACGAAGCCGTACTCGACCCGCGAGCTCCTCGCCCGCATCCGTGCCGTGCTGCGGCGCCGCACCGAGGACGACCCGGCGGACAGCGGCATCCTGCAGGTCGGGGGCATCCGGATGGACGTCGAACGGCACACCGTGGCGGTGGACGGCTCGGAGACGCCGATGCCGCTCAAGGAGTTCGAGCTCCTCGAGCTGCTCCTCCGCAATGCCGGGCGCGTGCTCACCCGCGGGCAGCTCATCGACCGGGTGTGGGGGTCGGACTACTTCGGGGACACCAAGACCCTCGACGTGCACATCAAGCGCATCCGGTCGAAGATCGAGCGCGTCCCGAGCGCCCCGGAGATCCTGGTGACGGTCCGCGGGCTCGGCTACCGCATCGAGGGCTGACGCCACGTATCGCGTCGGCTGACGCACTGGAGGCGCG
>NZ_BACZ01000318.1 GCF_000333375.1 Curtobacterium sp. B18 | reverse complement strand
CCACAGGGCACGCGACCCGCTGACCGGCGGCTCGACCGGCGCGGCGGAGGCGCGTCAGTCGCGCCGGGCGCCCTGCGCGGCGTGCACCGTGAACACCGTCGGCTCGCGGTACCCGGCAGCGGCGAAGGCGGCGGTGACCGCGTCTGCGATCGTCTGCCGCGCCTCCTGGTCGACCAACGCGATCGCCGCACCACCGAAGCCGCCGCCGGTCATCCGCGCGCCGACCGCACCGTGCGCCATCGCGGTCTCGACCGCGAGGTCGAGCTCCGGCACCGAGATCTCGAAGTCGTCGCGCATCGACGCGTGCGAGGCGACGAGCAGCGAGCCGATGGAGCGCGGTCCGTGCTCGCGCAGCGTGCGGACGGTGTCGAGGACACGCTGGTCCTCGGTCACGACGTGCCGGACGCGACGGAAGGTCTCGTCGTCGAGGAGTTCCTGCGCCCGCGGCAGGTCGTCGACCGACAGGTCGCGCAGCGCCTCGACGCCCATCACCGAGGCACCCCGCTCGCACGAGTCGCGTCGGGCCTTGTAGCCACCGGTGGCGTGGGCGTGCTCGACGCGGGTGTCGACGACGAGGACCTCGAGCCCGTTCGCCTCGAGCGCGAGGTCGACGACGGCGGTGTCGAGCGTGCGGCAGTCGAGGAAGACCACCGCGTCCTGCTCGCCGAGCAGCGAGGCGGACTGGTCCATGATGCCGGTCGGCGCACCGACGGCGTGGTTCTCGGAGTACTGGCCGACGCGTGCGAGCTGCTTCCGGCTCAGGCCGAGCTCCCACAGGTCGTTGAACGCGAGTGCGACGCCGCACTCGATCGCCGCGCTCGAGGACAGGCCCGCGCCGACGGGGACGTCCGACTCGATGAAGACGTCGAAGCCGGTCTTGTCCGTGAGGTCCGCACCCGCCTGCTCACGCAGCGCCCACGCGATGCCGAGGACGTAGGCCGACCAGCCGCTCATCCGCGACGGCTCGAGCTCGTCGAGGCCCAGCTCGAACACCGAGGACGCGTCGAAGGCCGAGGCGACCCGCAGTACGCGGTCCGTCCGCTGGGCGATCGAGGCGGTCGTGCGACGGTCGATCGCGAAGGGCAGGACGTAGCCGTCGTTGTAGTCGGTGTGCTCGCCGATGAGGTTGACCCGACCGGGCGCGGAGTACCGCACCGTGGGCTCGTACCCGTAGACCTGCTGGAACGTCATGCGCGTTCGATCCCTCCTCGGATGAACTCGGCCGCCTTCTCGGGGACGAGGTCCCCGATCCACGCGCCCATGGCGGCTTCACTGCCGGCCAGGAACTTGAGCTTGTCCGCCGCGCGGCGCGGGGACGTGATCTGGAGCATGAGCCGCACGGTGTCGCGGCCGGTGTGCACCGGCGCCTGGTGCCAGGCGGCGATGTACGGCGTCGGGTCGTCGTAGAGCTTGTCGATGCCGCGGGTGAGCCGTAGGTGCATGTGCGCCAGCTCGTCCTTCTCGGCGTCGGTGAGGCCGGCGAAGTCGGGGACGTGCCGGTGCGGGAGCATGTGGATCTCGATGGGCCAGCGCGCGGCGAACGGCACGAAGGCGGTGAAGTGCTCGCCGGCGAGGACGACCCGGTCGGACGCGCGCTCGTTCGCGAGGTGCTGCTCGAACAGGTCCGGTCCGAACCGCTCGATCGACGAGAGGAGGCGCTGGGTGCGCGGCGTGACGTAGGGGTAGGCGTAGATCTGCCCGTGCGGGTGGTGGAGCGTGACGCCGATGGCCTCGCCGCGGTTCTCGAACGGGAACACCTGCTGGATGCCCGGGAGCTCGGAGAGCGCCGCGGTGCGGTCCGCCCACGCCTCGACCACGGTGCGGGCGCGCGACTCGGAGATCGACGCGAAGGAGCCCTCGGTCGCGGGCGAGAAGCACACGACCTCGCACCGGCCGACGCTCCGGAACTGCCGGTTCAGCCCGACGTCGGACAGGGAGTCGAGCGACGACGGTGCGTCGGCAGCCCCGTCCGGACCCGCGAGCTCCGGACCGAACGACGGCGAACGGTTCTCGAACACCGCGACGTCGTACCGGCTCGGGATCTCGGAGGGGTTCTCCGGCGTCTGCGGGGCGAGCGGGTCCTGGTCGGCCGGCGGCAGGAACACCCGGTTCTGCCGGCTCGCCGCGATGGAGACCCACTCGCCGGTCAGGACGTCCTGGCGCATGCGCGCCGTCTCCGGCCGCGGTCGAGCACGCGCTGGTCGATGCTG
>NZ_BACZ01000319.1 GCF_000333375.1 Curtobacterium sp. B18 | reverse complement strand
TCTTCCTCACCGGCGCGTCCGGCTACATCGGTTCCTCGGTCCTCCGCGCACTCGTCGCCCACGGGCACGAGGTCACCGCCCTCGTCCGCACCGACGAGAAGGCGCAGGCCGTCCGCGACGCCGGCGGCAATGCCCTCGTCGGTGACGTCAGGCAGCACGTCACGATCATCGGGCAGGGGCTGACGGTCGGTCGTCCGCTCGGCCTGCTGCTCACCCGGCTCGAGGCCACCGCGACGCTGACGCACTCGCTCACCGAGGACGTCGCCGCCGAGTGCCGCCGAGCCGACATCATCGTCGCGGCGGCCGGGGTCGCCGGACTCGTCAAACCCGACTGGGTGCAGCCGGGTGCGGCGGTCATCGACGTCGGCATCAGCCGCGTGGTGTCGCCGGAGACGGGCAAGGCCAAGCTGCGCGGCGACGTCGACCCCGAGGTCGCCTCGGTCGCGGGCTTCCTGTCGCCGACGCCCGGTGGCGTCGGCCCGATGACCCGCGCGATGCTCATGAAGAACGTCGTCGAGGCGGCGGAGCGCCACCTGCACTAGCGGCGTGCGCGTGCGTGCGTGTGCGCGCCGCGATGTGCGCTTCGTGAGCAGAAATGGTCGGGTCCCGTCGTCGGACCCGACCACTTCTGCTCACGAACCACGTTCGGGAGGCGCGGGTCGGCGCCGCCACATCCGCGCGGGTCCGAGGTGGCCGGATTCGGGGCGACCCTCGGATGGGCGCTTCTGTGACGTCCGGCGCCGCGCTACCGTTCGAGCATGACCACGTCCGTCGCGGAACCCGGAGCGCGCGAGTCGCTCTTCACGAAGGACGCCCGCAAACTCATCTGGATCACACTGCTGTGCCTGTTCCTGCAGGTCCTCGGACAGAACTGGTCCGCCGACCCGCGGCTGCCGGGCAGCACGGACACGCACGAACTCGGCTTCGTGCAGTTCGAAGCCCGGCCGTGGATCGGGTGGGTGCTCCTCACCGTCGGCTTCGCGGTCGGCGGCTTCGTCGTCGGGGTCGCTCGACGGGGAGCCGCACGGTGGGACCAGGACCGCGTGCTCGCACTCGGTCTGACCGGGGTGGTCGGGGTGACCATGCTGGTGTGGGTGCTGTTCATCGTGCAATGGCAGTGGGTGTTCTGGGCCGTCGCGCACGGCGACGTGCACCCCGTCACGATCGGCGACGTCTCGTGGTCGATCCAGCGTCTCGAGGGCGCGCCGTGAGCGTCGACCGCGGTGCTCCGGTCTCGCACATGGGGGAGCACATGCAGACCGCACCGGTGATGGCGCACGCCGGACGGAAGCTGCGACCGCGGGCATGGGGCCTCGTGCTGATCGGAGTCGTCGCGCTCCTGTCGTACCCGACGCTCACGATGTGGTCCGCCGCGGCGGAGTACGGCGGGACGGACGGCGACGGGCACTGGATCGACGACGCGGGCAACCTGCTGTCGAGTGCCCCACGCACAGTACAGGTCGAGGGACACCCAGCGCCGGCCGCGATCGCCGTCCTGCTGCTCGTGGTCGTCGTCGGCACGTTCCTCCCGCCGACGCTCGAGCGGCTCGGCAAGCGATCGCTCGGCGATGTCATCCGGTTCGCGGC
>NZ_BACZ01000320.1 GCF_000333375.1 Curtobacterium sp. B18 | reverse complement strand
CGCGAGGACCCCCACGAGCCACCAGATCCACGCGCGCTTCTTCTTCGGCTCCTCGTCCTCGCCGTCGACCGGCGAGCCCGGGGTGCGTGGACCACCGGTGACGGCACCGGCCTGCGTCCCGATGAGGGCGGTCGCCGCGTCGTTGCCCTGCGCCTGGGGTGGGTTGAACGCGACGGTGCCGCCGGCGGCGATGGCCGGGACGGCGACGGTGGCGGCCGCGACGTCGCCACGGCGGAGCGCCTGTGCCGCACGGGCCAGGTTCGCCGCGGTCGCGGGACGGTCGGCGGGCTTCTTCGCGATGCAGGACATCACGAGGGCCGACACCGGCTCCGGGATGTCCCCCGGGAGTGCCGGCGGCTGCTCGTTGATGTGCGCCATCGCGATGGCGACCTGCGACTCGCCCGTGAACGGCCGGCGTCCGGCCAGGCACTCGTACGCGACGATGCCGAGCGAGTAGATGTCGGTCGACGGCGATGCCGGGTGCCCGCTCGCCTGCTCCGGCGAGAGGTACTGCACGGTGCCCATGACCTGACCGGTCGCGGTGAGCGGCACCTGGTCGGCGATGCGGGCGATGCCGAAGTCGGTGATCTTGACGCGGCCGTCCGGCGTGATGAGCAGGTTGCCCGGCTTGATGTCGCGGTGCACGAGCCCGACGGCGTGTGCGGCCTGCAGGGCGTTCGCGGTCTGCGCGACGATGTCGAGGACCTTGTCGACCGGCAGCGTGTGCTCCCGCTCGATCATGGTCGAGAGCGCCTCGCCGGGGACGAGCTCCATCACGAGGTAGGCGCTGCCGTCCTCCTCGCCGTAGTCGAAGACGTTGGCGATGCCCTCGTGGTTGACGAGCGCGGCGTGGCGGGCCTCGGCGCGGAAGCGCTCGAGGAAGCCCGGGTCGCCGAGGTACTCGTCCTTGAGGATCTTGAGTGCCACGGTCCGGCCGATGACGAGGTCGGTGGCCTGCCACACCTCTCCCATGCCGCCGATGGCGACGCGGGACGAGAGTTGGTACCGCCCACCGAAGGTGAGTCCGCTGGTGGGTCTCATTTGTTCAGCACCGCCTCCATGACTTTCTTCGCGACCGGGGCCGCGACCGTGTTGCCGACTCCGGACTGCCCGAGCCCGCCGCCGTTCCCGACGACGACCGCGACGGCCACCTCGGGGTCCTTCGCCGGGGCGAAGCCCGTGAACCAGAGTGTGTACGGATCGCCCGTGCCGTTCTCGGCCGTGCCCGTCTTCCCTGCGACGTCGACACCGTTGATCTTGGCATTGGTGCCGGTCCCGGAGCTGACGACGCTCTGCATGGCCTCGGTGAGGTCACTCGCCTCGGAGGACGAGAGCGGGTCGCTGTACTGCTTCGGGGAGAACGACTCGACGGTCTTCAGGTCGCTCGTGGTGATCGAGTCGACGAGCGAGGGCTGCATGACCTTGCCGCCGTTCGCGATCCCGGCGGAGACCATCGCCATCTGCAGGGGCGACACCCGGACGCTGGCCTGCCCGAACGAGCTCAGCATCAGCTGCGCGGTGTCGTCGCTGACGTCCGGGTACTGGCTGGCGGTGGCGCGCATCGGGACCTCGATCGCGTCGCCGAACCCGTACTTGTCGGCCATGCTCTTGATCGCGTCGTAGCCGAGCTTCTGCCCGAGCTCCGCGAACGGGATGTTGCACGAGTACTGGATCGCCGTGCGCAGCTTGACCTTGTCGCCGCCGCCGCACGAGCCGCCCTCGGCGTTGTTGATGTAGGTGCTCGTACCGGGCAGCTGCAGGCGCGAGGGGTTCGGGAACTCGGAGTCGAGGGTGTACTTCCCGCCCTCGAGCGCGGCCGACGCCACGACGAGCTTGAAGACGGACCCGGGCGTGTAGAGGTCGCCGCCGATCGCCCGGTTCTGCAGGGGCTTCGCCGCGTTCGTCTCGAGCGCCTTGTACTGGTCGATGACGTTCTGCGTGTCGTGCGACGTCAGCGTGTTCGGGTCGTAGCTCTGCTTCGACACCATCGCGAGGATCTTGCCGGTCTTCGGCTGGATCGCCACGACCGCGCCGGTGTTGTCGCCGAGCGCGTCGTACGCCGCCTGCTGGACGTCGGGGTCGATCGTCAGGTTGACGTTGTCGCCCTGGACGTCCTGCCCGGTCAGGATCGCGTTGAGGTTCTGGAAGAACGAGGCGTCGGAGTTGCCGGAGAGCACGGTGTTCTCGGCGCTCTCGATGCCGGCGTTCCCCTGCCCGATCGTGAAGTACCCGGTGACGGCGGAGTAGAGGTCGCCGTTCGTGTACTTCCGCTGGTACTGGTACTGGTCGTCCACCGGGGTCGACTCGGCGATCGGACTGCCGTTGACGAGGATCGCGCCGCGCTTCGTCGAGTAGCTGGCGAGGATGGTCCTCGAGTTCCGGGAGTCCGCGCGGAGCGAGTCCGCCGAGAAGAACTGGATGGACGTCGTCGACACGAAGAGTGCGACGAACATGAGCACGATGACGGTCGAGACACCGCGGAGCTGTCGGTTCACCGGCTGCGCTCCTTCCTGGTCGCCCCGCGGCCACGGGCAGCCGGGATCGCACCCTGTGGCACACGCTGTTCGGCGGGGATGCATCGGTCAGGCGCAGCAACATCGCGGCGATGATCCAGTTGGCGACGAGGGACGAACCACCCGCGGCCATGAACGGCGTCGTCAGGCCGGTGACCGGGATCACGCGGGTGATGCCGCCGACGACGACGAACACCTGCAGGGCGATGATGAAGCCGAAGCCCACGCCGAGCAGCTTGCCGAAGTCGTCCTGCGCCATGAACCCGACCCGCAGGCCTCGTGACGCCAGGATGATGAAGAGGGCGAGGATCGCGAAGACGCCGATGAGCCCGAGCTCCTCGCCGAGCGACGCGATGATGTAGTCCGCGTTGGCGACCGGCGTGATGTACGGCCGACCCTGGCCGAGCCCGGTGCCGGTGATCCCGCCGTTCGCGAAGCCGAACAGGCCCTGGACGAGCTGGTAGCTGCCCTGCGTCTGCCGGGTGAAGATCTCCTGGTTGAACGGGTCGAGCCACTGCTCGAACCGGCCGTGCACGTAGACCAGGACGGACTGGGCGACGAGCGCACCGCCGACGAACAGCGCGAGGCCGATGACGACCCAGCTCAGTCGCGCCGTCGCGACGTAGATCATCACGAGGAACAGGCCGAAGTAGAGCAGCGCGGTGCCGAGGTCGCGCTGGAACACCAGGACGCCCATCGCCGCGGCCCACATCACGAGGATCGGGCCGAGGTCGCGGGCACGCGGGAACGTCATGCCGAGGAACTTCCGGCCGACGATCGACAGCGAGTCCCGCGCGGTCACGAGGTAGCCGGCGAAGAACAGCGCCATCGTGATCTTGGCGAGCTCACCCGGCTGGAAGGTGAACGATCCGACCTTGATCCAGACCCGCGCGCCGTTCACGTTGAGCCCGATCCCGGGCAGCATCGGCAGCAGCAGCAGCGCGATGGTCAGGAACATGAAGATGTACCGGTACCGCTGCAGGAACCGGTGGTTCCGGACGACCGAGACCGTGATGATCGCCAGCACCATCGCGAGCATGGTCCAGACGATCTGCTTCACGCCGATCGCACCCCAGCCGGTCAGGCCGTTGTGCACGTCGATGCGGTAGATCTCGGCGATCCCGATGCCGTTCAGCACGAGGGCGACCGGCAGGATGAACGGGTCGGCGTTCTTCGCGACGACCCGCAGCACGACGTGCATGACCAGCGCGAGGCCGAGGATGCCCGCGCCGGTCCACAGCACCGAGGTGTCGAAGAGCCTGCCCTTCGTGCCGAGCTGCACGAGCACCATGGCGCCGGCGCAGATGCCGCACGCGATCACCAGCAGCACGAGCTCGAGGTTGCGGGCGCGCGCGGGCTCCCGCAGCTTGATCGTGATCGCCTGCGTGAAGGACTGGGCGGTGGCGCTGCTCATCGCTTCGCCCCGGGAGACGGTGACGGCGACCCGGTCGAGGACGACGAGGGCGTCGGCGACGGCGAACTGCCGTCACCGCCGGTGCCGGCCTGGTCCTGTCCGGTCGCCGCGGCCTTGCGCAGGCGCTCGACGATCTCGCGCGCGTCGTCGAGCGACTGCGCGTTGATGGTGGAGCGGACGTTCTCGCGGGTGTAGTCCGGCAGTCCGGACACCGAGATGTCGGTGTCCTCGTACACGTCGGACAGGGCGATCGGACCGATCGACTGCTGGACGCCCTTGTAGATCGCGACCGAGCCGCGGTCGGTCCCGACGTAGTAGTGGTCCTGGATGATCCGCCAGCCGAGGAACACGGCACCGACGAGGACGGCGACCGCCACGACGAGCGCGATCGTCCACGAGACCCGGCGACGGCGATCCAGCGCACCGCCTGGGTGAGCGTGCGGGACTCCTCGTCCTGGCCGATCGACACGAGCTCGGCGGGGTCCTTCGTGTGGTCCACCCGCACGACGTTCTGCTCGATGATCGGGCCCTCGTCGAGGTCGCTCGTGACGAAGTGCGCCGTCGCACCGATGAGTTTCACGCCGCGGGCGTGGGCCTGCCGGTAGGGGTTCGCCCCCTTGAAGCCGGGCAGGAACGAGTGGTGGATGTTCACCGCGCGGCCCTCGAGCGCGGCGCAGAGCTCGGGCGAGAGGATCTGCATGTACCGGGCGAGGACGACGAGCTCGATGTCGTGCTCCTCCACCGCCTGCAGCACGCGGCGCTCCATCTCCTGCTTGCTCGCCGCGTCGGTCACCGGCCGGTGCTCGAACGGCACGGAGTAGAACGACGCGAGCTCCGACAGGTCCCCGTGGTTCGAGAGCACGAGCGGCACCTCGATCGGGAGCTGCCCGCCGCGCTGCCGGTAGAGCAGGTCGTTCAGACAGTGCCCCGCCTTCGACACGAGCACGAGGGTGCGCATCGGCCGGCCGACGAGGTCGAGCTGGACGCGCGCGGTGTAGCGCTCGGCGACGGGGGCGAGGGCGGCCTCGAACGTGGCGCGGTCGACCGGAGCCATCACCTGGAGGCGCATGAAGAACGTGTTCGTGTCAGCGCTCGAGAACTGCTGCGACTCGGTGATGTTCCCGCTCGCGGCGACGACTGCCCCGGAGACGGCGTGCACGATCCCGGGCTGGTCGTCGCAGACCAGCGTGAGGGTCCAGTGCGTGGGGGTCGTGGCGCTCGGGGCGGTCGGGTCGGTCACCGGTTCAGGGTACCGGGATCGGGCTGTCGGGAGGCGCGGTGCGGCTCCGCCGGTCGGGCTGCGGCTGCCGTCGGACCGGATCGTGCGCCGTCCGACCGGATCGTGCGCCGTCGGGCCGGATCGTGAGCACGAATGGTCGGGTGCCGTGGCGCGAGTCGACCATTCCTGCTCACGAAGCGCGGCTCGCGGGCGCGGGCAGCGGCCGCGCCAGCGCCCGGTCGGCGATCGTCAAGACGCTGAGCAGCACCGCGACCCCCACGATCACCCAAGCCAGCACGTGCAGGTCCGGCGTCGTCGGAGCCTGGCCGAACACCCCGCCGATCAGCGAGGACGCCGCGATCGCCCCGATGTACACGCTCGTACGGGACAGCCCCGCGGCGGTGCCGATGGACGCCGCTGGGACGACCCGGTACAGCGCCGCCTGGTTCGACACCGACGCCAGCGCCTGCGGGACCCCGAAGAGCGCCGGTGCCAGCACGAGCAGGAACACGGGCGACCCGGTGTGCAGCAGGAGCAGGAGCAGCCCGCCGACGATCGGCACGACGGCCGCGACGACGAGCGGCCCCCGCACGGCGGTCTTCCGGGCGATGAGGAACGACGCGACCCCGGCGACGACGGCCGCGGGCAGCTGGATGTACCCGGCGACGTCGCTCGAGTAACCCGCGACGTCCTGCACCCACTGCGAGAAGCCGTAGGTCATCGTGTACGCGAGCATGTACACGAGGAACAGGCGCACGTACGTCCGCGAGAGCGCGCCGTTCCGCGCGAGCATCCGGACGTCGACGAACGGTCGCGCCGCTCGGAGCTCCCAGGCCACGAGCGCCACCAGGAGCACGACAGCCGTGCCGAGCAGCCACCAGAGCCCGGCGGACAGGTCGAGCAGGAACACGAGCAGCGCCGAGACGGTCCCCGTCATGAGCAGCATGCCGAACGGGTCGAGCGCGGTGAGGACGGGCACGTCCTCGTCCTCCCGCGGCCGCAGCCGGTCCGACGGCAGCCACATCGCGGACACGACGATCCCGAACACCGCGAGCGGGACGTTCACGAGGAAGATCGCGTGCCACCCGAACGCCGCGATGAGCGCCCCGCCGAGGGGTGGTCCGGCGGCGGCGGACACGAGCGAGGTGATCGAGAGCGCGCCGAGCACGAGCGGCGGGGTGGGCTTGCCGATGCGGGTGGAGTGCTGGCGCAGGGTCGTCAGCGCCGCCGGGTACGCCGACGAGGTCCCGATGCCGATCAGGACGCGGGCGAACACCGCGCCTCCGAAGCCGGTCAGGAACTCGGGCACGATCCCGGCGACCCCGACGATGACGAGCCCGGTCAGGAAGACCTTCTTCGGGCCGAACCGGTCGGCGAGCTTCCCCATCGTCGGCTGGGCGACGGCGCTCGCGAGGTAGAGCGCCGCGACGAGCCAGATCGCCTGCGCCGCCCCGATCCCGAGGTCACGGGAGATCGGCGCGAGGGCGACCGACACCATCGTCGTGTTGATCGGGTTGAGCAGCGGCCCGACGAGGACCGGCACGAGGAGCTTCGGGCCGAAGCCGCTGCCCTCCGGGTCGGCCGTGGGGGAGACGGGTGTGGAGGCGGTTGCGGTGGACGTGGCTGGCTGCCTTTGCGACTCGGGACGCGTCGTGACGGCCAGGAGGCGCGGCTCGCGTCGGTCGACGCGGGTCGCCCCTCCTGGTGGTCACGGTTCGACGAGCGGTTCGAGGATCTGGAGGGAGCGGGCGACCACGGCGCGGTCGTCGGGGTCGAGCGTCGTGAGGCGCTCGGCGAGGAGGCGGGTCCGGGCGCGGTGGGACTCGGCGCGGGCGGTCCGGCCGGCGTCCGTCGCGGCGACGATGGTCCGGCGGCCGTCGGTCGGGTCCTGCGTGCGGGTCACGAGGCCGAGGTCCTCGAGCGCCTGCACGGTCGCGCCCATCGACTGCGGGCGGACGCCTTCGGCGCGGGCGAGTTCGGCGGTCGTGGTCGCACCGTCACGGACGAGCCGCCCGAGCGCCGCGGACTGGGACGCCGTGACCTCGTCGACCTTGCCGACGAGGGTGGTCCGGCGGATCTTGCCGTACAGCGTCAGCAGCTCGCCCGCGAGCGCGTCCGAGCCGACCGAATCCATACCGTCACGGTACTACTTCGACAGGCGAACTTGCAAGGCTTCCTTCTGATCGCAGTGCGTGCCACCAGCGCCGTCGTCCGTCGAGAAGGCGAGCAGCGCCTCCAGGTCGTCGCCGACCGGACGGAAGCCGAGGCTCATCGCGTCGCGGTCAGGGTGTCGACCAGGTGCTCCTGCACGTACCCCAGCCAGTCGTAGACGTCCCGCAGTCCGACGCCCGCGTCGGCGGTGTACGACCGTTCCTCGGTCGCGGAGTCCACGATCCCGAGCCGGTCCGCGATGGTCAGCCGCAGGTCGGTCAGGCAGCGCAGCCAGGCCTGCTCGTCGTCGTGGTCGAAGGCGCCGTCACGCGCACCGGTGAGCCACGCGTGCACGGTCGCCGCGTTCGTGCTCTTCCGCGCCACCAGGTCCGACTCGGTCCAGCGTCGGAACTCGGCGCTGGCCTCGGCGTCGTCGCGGTAGGCGTCCGGGAACATCCGTGCCGCGACCGGGTCCGCGGCGACGTCCCCGCCGAGCACCTGCTGCAGCTGCTCGGTCAGCGACGTGAGCACGCCGCGCTCGCCGGAGGACATGGCGAGGTGCACGCCGTCGGCACGCCGGACGAACGGGATCACGGGGCGGGCGCCCGGTCGACCGAGGCCTGCAGTCCGTAGCCGTGCATCGCCTCGACGTGTGCCTCCATCGCCTCGCGGGGTCCGGTCGCCACGATCGCGCGGCCGTCGTCGTTCACCTGGCGCATGAGCCGCTCCGCCTTCGCCCGCCCGAACCCGAAGTGCGACTGGAAGACGTAGGTCACGTACGACATCAGGTTGACGGGGTCGTCCCAGACCACGGTCACCCAGGGGGTGTCGGAGCGGGTCGTCGTCCGCTCGTCGACGTCGGGGCTGAGCATGGTCATGCCTCCAGGGTGACACGAACCGGTGCGCTCGGTACGATCGTGGGGTCGCGACTGGCGTTGGATGGGTCACCATCGGGGAGCGACACCTGACACGGTGCGCGGCCGTACGCCTGGGCCGCGCCCAACCGTCCACCTCCGTCGTGCACGCGCGCGACGGGACAGACAACGAGGAGTCCCGTGTCCATCACCGATCTGCCCGCTGCGACCACGCAGTCCAGCTTCAACGCCCCGCTCAGCGAGGTCGACCCCGAGATCGCCCGCGTGCTCGAGCAGGAGCTCGGCCGGCAGCGCGACACCCTCGAGATGATCGCGTCCGAGAACTTCGTGCCGCGCGCCGTCCTCGAGTCCGTCGGCTCCGTCCTCACGAACAAGTACGCCGAGGGCTACCCGGGCAAGCGTTACTACGGCGGCTGCGAGTACGTCGACGTCGCCGAGCAGCTCGCCATCGACCGTGCGAAGGCCCTCTTCGGCGCCGAGTACGCCAACGTCCAGCCGCACTCCGGCGCGACCGCGAACGCCGCCGTCCTGCACGCCATCGCCTCCGCCGGCGACACCATCCTCGGGCTCGAGCTCGCGCACGGTGGGCACCTCACCCACGGCATGAAGCTCAACTTCTCCGGCCGCATCTACAACGCGGTGTCCTACGGCGTCGACCCGGAGACCTTCGAGGTCGACTACGACGACATCCGTGCGAAGGCCGTCGAGCACCAGCCGAAGGTCATCATCGCCGGCTGGTCCGCGTACCCCCGCCAGCTCGACTTCGCGAAGTTCCGCGAGATCGCGGACGAGGTCGGCGCGAAGCTCTGGGTCGACATGGCGCACTTCGCCGGGCTCGTCGCGGCGGGCCTGCACCCGTCCCCGGTCCCGCACGCGCACGTCGTGTCCTCGACCGTGCACAAGACGCTCGCCGGCCCCCGCTCCGGCATCATCCTGTCCAACGACGAGACGCTGTTCAAGAAGCTCAACTCGGCCGTGTTCCCGGGGCAGCAGGGCGGCCCGCTCATGCACGTGATCGCCGCGAAGGCCACCGCGTTCCTGCTCGCCGGCACCCCGGAGTTCAAGGACCGCCAGGAGCGCACGCTCCGCGGTGCCCGTCTGCTGGCGGACCGCCTCACGCAGGCCGACGCGAAGGCCGCCGGGATCGACGTCCTGACCGGTGGCACCGACGTGCACCTGGTGCTCGTCGACCTGCGCACCTCCGAGGTCGACGGCAAGCAGGCCGAGGACCTCCTGCACGAGGTCGGCATCACCGTGAACCGGAACTCCGTGCCGTTCGACCCGCGCCCGCCGATGGTCACCTCGGGTGTCCGCATCGGCACCTCGGCGCTCGCCACGCGCGGCTTCGGGGACGCCGAGTTCACCGAAGTCGCCGACATCATCGCGCTGACGCTCATGCCGAACCCGGACATCGAAGCGCTCTCGGCGCGGGTGAAGGCCCTGACCGACGCGTTCCCGCTCTACGCGTGAGCGCCGCGCTCCCTCGTGAGCGCTGGGCAGGCGAGGGCAGTGCCGTCCGCATCGACGGCACCGCCCTCGCCGCCCGCACGCTCGACGACCTGAAGGTCCGCATCGACCGGTTGCACGACCACGGGTTCCGCCCCGGTCTCGGCACGATCATGGTCGGCCAGAACGCCGGCTCGGTGTCGTACGTCGCCGGCAAGCACCGCGACTCCGCGCAGATCGGGCTCGACTCGGTCCGCATCGACCTGCCCGAGACCGCGTCGGCCGCCGACATCCGGGCTGCGATCCTGCAGATGAACGACGACCCCCGGGTCACCGCGTTCATCGTGCAGCTCCCGTTGCCGCAGGGCATCGACCCGATCCCGATGCTCGAGCTGATGAACCCGGCCAAGGACGCCGACGGCCTGCACCCGACGAACCTCGGCGAGCTCGTGCTCGCCGTGCCCGGTGGTGCCGGCACGATCGACGCGCCGCTGCCCTGCACCCCGCGAGGGATCGTCGCGATGCTCGAGGCGTACGAGGTCCCGATCCGCGGGCAGCACGTCACGATCATCGGGCAGGGGCTGACGGTCGGTCGTCCGCTCGGCCTGCTGCTCACCCGGCTCGAGGCCACCGCGACGCTGACGCACTCGCTCACCGAGGACGTCGCCGCCGAGTGCCGCCGAGCCGACATCATCGTCGCGGCGGCCGGGGTCGCCGGACTACGTCAAACCCGACTGGGTGCAGCCGGGTGCGGCGGTCATCGACGTCGGCATCAGCCGCGTGGTGTCGCCGGAGACGGGCAAGGCCAAGCTGCGCGGCGACGTCGACCCCGAGGTCGCCTCGGTCGCGGGCTTCCTGTCGCCGACGCCCGGTGGCGTCGGCCCGATGACCCGCGCGATGCTCATGAAGAACGTCGTCGAGGCGGCGGAGCGCCACCTGCACTAGCGGCGTGCGCGTGCGTGCGTGTGCGCGCCGCGATGTGCGCTTCGTGAGCAGAAATGGTCGGGTCCCGTCGTCGGACCCGACCACGTCTGCTCACGAACCACGT
>NZ_BACZ01000321.1 GCF_000333375.1 Curtobacterium sp. B18 | reverse complement strand
GCCGCGCGCCGGGGTGGTCTCGACGCGGAGTTTGTACGGGTCGTCTGCGGAGCCGGACACGACACCGGTCACGGAGCCGTCGTCGTCGTGCCAGACGACGTCGTCGACGAGGCCCGCACGGACGAGGTCGCGCGCACGGCCGAAGGCCTGCGCCCCGACGAAGCGGATGACGTCGACGGCGTCGATCATCGGAGCGGCTGGCACGGGTCAATCGTGCCAGGTGCCACCGACCTCCGACGCCCGTCGGTTCAGCGGATCGACCAGGTGCTCCCCGCGTTCAGCTGCAGGACGGACGGACCCTTCGACAGGGTGATCCGCTTCGAGAGGTCCTTGCCGGAGCCGTTGTCACTCGCGGGGATGGTCTCGTAGTCGTTGCGGAGCAGCGTGTCGCGGAGCATGCAGGTCGCGACGCGGGTGTTCGTGCAGCGGAACTGTCGGGTGGCCGTCGCGCCCCAGTAGAGCATCACGTCGTCGCCGTGACCGGAGGCGGTCAGGGCCGGCGCGCTGGACACCTGGCTGAACTTCAGCGTCCACTGCCCCTTCGCCTCGACCTCGAGCGCCGCTGGCTTGCGCCACGAGTCGGTGCCGTACGCGACGCGGCCGGTGTACTTGCCGGACAGGCCGATCGGGATCGACCCGGTCGGCCCGCCCTTGCTGTTGAGCTCCCTCACGATGAAGTCCGCGTCGGAGGAGTTCATGTCCTTCGTCGTCGGGGTGAACGTCGCGACGATGATCCCGCTGCGGGCGTTCTGCGGGAGCACGATCGTGGCGTTCCGGCTGCCCGACTTCGTGAACGGCGTGAAGGTGCCGTACTGGTGGTCGTACTGCGCCTTCATCGCGGCGGGCATCGCGGCCGCCTGTGCCGGTGCGACACCGACGAGCGACGACACGACGGCGGCGACGCTGACGACGAGGGCGGCGGCGATGGTGGTGCGGCGCATGGGGCTCCTCGGGATCAGTGGCCGTCCACGATCGTGGCGCGGGCCGTCCTCGGGCGGCAGACCCCGTCCGGGGGCCGCTGGCCCGTCGCGGGACCGCGATACTGGACGGGTGACGACACTGCGAGGAGAACTGCGCTCGACCGCGACGACGGAGGCCGAGGGCAGCGGCGAGAACATCGAGGCGGCGCGCACGGCGGCGGTCGAGGCCCTGGACCTGCACGGGTTCGAGCTGCAGCAGGTGAACGCGGTCACGAGCAAGGCGACCGGGGAGACCACCGTGCGTGCGATCGCCCGTTCCCGGGAGACGCGCCCGCACGAGGCGACCGGCCCGAGCTACGAGGCGGCGCTCGAGGCGTTCCGCGCGTCGGTCCCCGAGGGGTGGCAGGCGCAGAACATGCGGGAGATCCGGGCGTAGCGGGCGGGTCGCGCCTCTGGCCGGTGCGGGTCGCGTCTCCTGGCCGGTCCGGGTCGATCCCGTTCTGGGGGCGTCGGGCGCGGGGTGATCGGTGCAGGATCGAGGGCATGCTGCAGTCACTCGTCTACATGAGTTCGGCCACGGAGCCGTTCGACGACGACGCGCTCGAGGACGTGCTCGCACACGCCCGGGAGCGCAACACCGCCGACGGCCTCACCGGGCTCCTCGTGCACCGCAACGGTCGGTTCATG
>NZ_BACZ01000322.1 GCF_000333375.1 Curtobacterium sp. B18 | reverse complement strand
GCGGGTTCGCCTCGATGGTGGGCGCGTCGGACGCCGCGGAGGCGGTCGACGGGCCTACCGCGGCCTCGGCATCGGGTGTCAGTACCCCGGTGGTGTGGAGCGCGTACCCGCCGACGGCGAGTGCGAGGACGACGAGGACGGACGTGAGACTCGTGCGGGTGCGGCGTCGACGGGACGTCATGCGGGGGTGGGACTCCTGGTGGTGCGGTGGTGCGGGCCGGACGGCCTCGTCGATGATGGCGGACACCTCGGACATCGCCCCGGACCCCGGCGGAGGGTCGGCAGCCCGGCCCGCCGGAGTAGCGTCCACGAGGTGGGCACCGCACTCCTCGTCATGGACTACCAGAACAGCATCGTCGAACGACTCGGCACCGACGAGGCCCTGGCTGCGGCGACGGCAGCGGTCTCGGCCGCCCGCGAGCGCGGCATCCCGGTGGTCTTCGTGCGCGCGGCGTTCCGGCCGGGCGCACCCGAGGCCGCGCGCACGAACAAGATGTTCGGCGGGATGCGGGAGCGCATCGCTGCCCAGGCTCCGGGGGCGACCGACGTGCACAGCGCGTTCGGGGTCGGGGACGACGACCTCGCCGTGACGAAGCTCCGCGTCAGTGCCTTCGCCGGGTCGGACCTCGAGGTGCTGCTCCGCGGCCTCGAGGTCCGCGACCTCGTGCTCGCCGGGATCGCCACGAGCGGCGTCGTCCTCTCGACGCTGCGCCAGGCGGCGGACCTCGACTTCGGGCTGACGGTCCTCTCGGACGCATGCACCGACAGCGACGCGGAGGTCCACCGCGTCCTCACCGAGAAGGTCTTCCCACGACAGGCCGAGGTCGTCACCGTCGCCGAGTGGACCGCCTCGCTCTGAACCGTTCCGCGGGCACGGCGTAGACACGACGCATGACCGATTACGCGAACCCGTCCGTGTCCGTCACCGGTGGGTCGATGCCGCTCCTCGGCTTCGGCACCTGGCAGATCCCCGACGCTGAGGCGCCCGCCGCCGTCGGCGAAGCCCTGGCCGCCGGCTACCGCCACATCGACACCGCGACCGGCTACCGCAACCAGCGCGGCGTCGGGAGGGCGATCGCCGACTCCGGACTCGCCCGCGACGAGGTCTTCGTGACGACCAAGCTGCCGCCGGACAACGCCGACCGCGTGCGGCAGACCATCGAGGAGAGCCTCGACCAGCTCGGCCTCGACCACCTCGACCTCTGGCTCGTGCACTGGCCGCCGAACGGCGAGGCCCGTCCCGACGTGTGGGAGCAGGTCGTCCAGGCGCAGTCGGACGGCCTGACCCGTGCGGTCGGCGTCAGCAACTACTCGCTCCCGCAGATCGACGAACTCGTCAGTGCCACCGGGGTCACCCCGGCCGTGAACCAGATCAAGTGGAGCCCCGCCGAGTACGACGGCACCGTGGCCGACGGACTCGCGTCGCGCGGGGTCGTCCTCGAGGGCTACAGCCCCTTCAAGGCGAGCAACCTGCAGGACCCGACGCTCGTCGACATCGCCCGGTCGCACGACGCCGACAGCGCCCAGGTCATCGTCGCCTGGCACGTCGCCCACGGCTTCGTCGTCATCCCGAAGTCGTCGAACCCCGAGCGCATCCGGTCGAACGCCGCCGGTGCCCGGATCGAGTTGTCCTCCGACGAGGTCTCGGCGATCGACGCCCTCGCCCGCTGACCCGTGCTCGCGCGCCTCGCGCGCCGGCTCCCTTACGGGAGGTTGACGGGAGGCTGACGGGAGGCGCGGTGCGGGCCCGACCCGCGCCTCCCGTCCCGCGCGGCGAGGGTCCCGCCGCCTGGTGGCGGGGTCGCGCCCTTGTCACACCGCGCACGGTGCGGAGTTCGCCAGCGAGTGCGCGGCCGGCGGGTCGCACGGTGCTGCGCACGGCGCTGCGCACGGTGCGAGCTTCGCGAGCTGGTGCGCGGCTGCCCGCTTGGTGCGCGCCTGCAACGTCGCACCGAGCGGGCAAGCCCGCACGTGTTGACGGAGGCCGCACCGTGCGGTGCCCGCCGCGGTGCTGCGCACGGTGCGGCGTTCGCTGGCCGGTGCGCGGTCGGCGTGTCGCGCGGTGCTGCGCACGGTGCGAGGTTCGCCGGCTGGTGCGCGGCTGCCCGCTTGGTGCGCGCCTACAACGTCGCACCGAGCGGGCAAGCCCGCACGTGTTGACGGAGGCCGCACCGTGCGGTGCCCGCCGCGGTGCTGCGCACGGTGCGGCGTTCGCTGGCCGGTGCGCGGTCGGCGTGTCGCGCGGTGCTGCGCACGGTGCGAGGTTCGCCGGCTGGTGCGCGGCTGCCCGCTTGGTGCGCGCTTACAACCTCGCACCGAGCGGGCAAGCCCGCACCGGCTGACGGACGCCGCACCGTGCGATGCCGCGCCCGCGCACGGCCGGCGCCCACCCCGGCACCGGGCCGTCGCGCCGTCGCCCCGCCGCGCGGGCGCGCGTCAGCCCAGCAGCGAGCGGATGTCGTCGGCCGTCAGGTCCTCGGCGAAGAGGGCGTCGTCGTCGATCATCGTGCGGAACAGCTCGGCCTTCTTCGCCGCGAGCGCGAGGACCTTCTCCTCGATGGTGTCCTCGGCGATGAACCGCTGCACGTTCACCGACCGGGTCTGCCCGATGCGGTGCGTCCGGTCCACCGCCTGGTTCTCGGCAGCAGGGTTCCACCACGGATCGAGCACGAACACGGTGTCCGCCTCGGTCAGGGTCAGCCCGAAGCCGCCGGCCTTGAGGGAGATGAGGAACGCCGGGGCGGTGCCGTTCCGGAAGCGGTCGATGACCTCGGGGCGCCGCCGGGTCGAGCCGTCGAGGTACTCGTACCCGACACCGCGGTCGTCGAGCGCCGTGGCCACCATCCGGAGGAACGAGGTGAACTGGCTGAACACGAGGGCCCGGCGCCCCTCGGCCGCGAGCTGTTCGAGTTCGTCGAGCAGCAGGTCGAGCTTCGCCGAGGGAACGCCCCCGGACGCGTCCGACGCGTCCGACGACACCAGCGCCGGCGACAACGCCAGCATCCGCAGCAGCGTCAGCGACCGGAAGACGATCATCCGGTTCCGAGCGAGGTCGTCGATGAGGTCGAGGACCTTCAGCCGCTCCCGGTTCAGGGTGCGCTCGTACAGGGCGCGGTGCGCGGGGTCGAGCGTCACCCGGACGACCTGCTCCTGCTTCGGTGGCAGGTCGGCGGCGACGCTCTCCTTCGTCCGCCGGAGCATCAGCGGCCGGATCCGTCGACGGAGCCGCTCGGTGAGCTCGCGTCGGGCCGCCCCGCGCAGGTCGGGGGAGCCGAGCGGCTTCACGTAGTCGTCCCCGAACCGGGACCACGACGACAGCAGCCCCGGCGCGACGATGTGGAACAGGGCCCAGAGGTCGGTCAGCCCGTTCTCGAGCGGCGTCCCCGTGATCGCGAACTTCACCGGCGCCCGCAGGTCCACCGCTGCCCGGTGCGTCTGGGACTGCGGGTTCTTCACGAACTGCGCTTCGTCGAGCACGAGGGCCGCCCACGGCAGGTCGGTGTACGCCGGGGCGTCGAGCCGGAGGAGCGCGTAGGACGTGACGACGACGTCGGACTCGGCGGCGGTGCGCGCGACGAGCGAGGGGTCCTTGAGCGAGGTCGACTCGATCGTGGTGACCCGCAGCGACGGTGTGAACCGGGCCGCCTCGACCGCCCAGTTGCCGACGACGGAGGTCGGCGCCACGACGAGGAACGGCGGCGCGCCGGGGCCCGTGCGGGCGGCCGCGATCATCGTCAGCACCTGCAGCGTCTTGCCGAGGCCCATGTCGTCGGCCAGCACCCCGCCGACGCCGTGCTCCAGCAGGAACGACAGCCACGCGTACCCGGCGTGCTGGTAGGGACGGAGTTCGGCGTGCACGGTGTCGGGCACCGGGACAGCTGCGGGGGGTGTGGCACCGAGCAGCCCGGACGCGATCGCCTGCCACCGTTCGTCGTGCGAGGTCTCGTCGGCGAGCTGGTCGAACTCCGACCACAGTCCGGCCTGGAGCGGGGTGACCGTCATCGGCTGGTCGGGTTCCCACTCGTCGAGGTCGCGCGCCTCGTCGATGAGTTCCTTGAGCCGGTCGAACGCCGGGTCCGCCAACGACAGGTAGGAGTTGTCGATGAGCTTCATCCGCCGGTCCCGCTTCGCGAGCGCCCGGAGCAGCGGCGTGAACGGCACCTGCTTGCCGTTGACCGTCACGAAGATGCCGAGGTCGAACCAGTCGTGCTTGTCCGACGGCATGGTCGTGACGCGGATGTGCGGCCGTCCGCTCAAGCGTTCGTAGTCGACGCGTTCGCCCTGCACGATGGTGCGGACACCGAGCCCCGGCAGCTCCGGCAGCAGCTCGTTCGCGAAGACCGCGACGTCGGCGCCGTCGATCGTGCCGTCCTCGAACCACGCGAGTCCGCCACCGGGTCCGGTCACGACGTGGTCGGCCGAGGGGCCGGGAGGCGCGGCTCGGCCACCGTCGTCGGCCGCGGTCTCCGGGGGGCTCGCGTCCGCGGCGGGGCCGTCGTCGATCGCCGGCCCGCTGGTCGCGGCGCTGCCGCCGCCGTCGGCTGCGGTCGTCGGCGCCGGGTCGTCGGCGGCGCGCAGCCCGGCGAGGTCGGGGAGCGGGCCGTGCAGGGCGACGGGGTCCTTCCGGCCGTCGACGTGCCAGCGCCACTGCAGGTGCGCGCGGTCGTCCGTCCGCGGTGCCCGGGCCGGTTCGAACGTCACCGTGAGCACCAGCTCCGGCGGCGTCCGTTCTGGGAGCTCGACCGACCCGTCGGCGCTGACGAGGCCGAGTGCTCCGCGCAGCCGGGGCGACCAGTCGGCGAGGAACTCCGGGACCTCGGGCTCCGGCACCGTGATCCGCGAGCCCTCGACGAGCATCCGTCGCTGGTCGTCCGGCACCGGCGCCGGGGTCGGGGCGAACGCGACGTGGAACTCGGGGCTCTCGCGGAAGACGTAGACGCCGTGGTCGCCGATCGTCCGGGCGGTCCCCGGTGCCGCAGGGCGAGCGTCGAGGACCGCGCTCGCGCCGATCACCAACGCGCCGTCGTGCCGGGTGACGTCGAGCAGCACCCGGGCCTCGGCACCGAGCACGGCCCCGCCCTCGCGCTTGCCGGTGACGAACGCGATGCCGAGTCCCGGTGCCTGCGCGAGGAGCGGCCAGAGCAGTGGGCTCGCGAAGTCGTCGAGGTGGATCCAGTCGGCTTCCCCCGGCAGCCCGGCGAGGGCTCCGGCACGGTGGAGCGCGGCGAACTGGACGAACCACGCGTGCTGCTCGGGAGCGAGCCCGAGCCGGTTCATCGAGTAGGGGAGCGTGCCCCACGTCAGCTGCCCGCGCACCCAGTTGCCGGCGTCGCTGCGGGTCACCGGCCGACGCCG
>NZ_BACZ01000323.1 GCF_000333375.1 Curtobacterium sp. B18 | reverse complement strand
GCGGCCGTCCCGGCCATGTCGCGCGGAACGCAGGCCAGGCTGGTGCGTCAGCCGCGCCTCCAGGTCGAGTCCGAGACGAGCGGTGGCCGCGCGCCGGTCTTCGACCTGGCGGACGCGCGCGCCCTCGACGCGATCCCCGAGCCCGATGCGGGCGACGTCTTCTTCGACTTCGAGGGCGACCCGCTCCACACCGAGGACGGCGTGCACTGGGGACTCGACTACCTCTTCGGGCTGGTCGACCCCGAGGCCCGCTTCACGGCGTTCTGGGCGCACACGATCCGCGACGAGCGGCAGGCGCTCGTGGACTTCCTGGCGTTCGTCGAAGCCCGACGCGAACAGCACCCGGGCATGCACATCTACCACTACGCGGCGTACGAGCGGACCCACCTGCTCTCGCTCGCGGCGCGTCACGGTGTGGGGGAGGACGCCGTCGACGACCTGCTCCGCGCCGGCGTCCTCGTCGACCTCTACCCGATCGTCCGCAAGGCACTCGTCGTCGGCAGCCGCAGCTACTCGATCAAGAAGCTCGAGCCGCTGTACGTGGGGTCCGACCTGCGCCTGAGCGACGTCACGAACGCGGCCGACAGCATCACCGCCTACGTCGACGCGATCGAGGAGCTCCGGAACGGCGACCGAGCGGCCGGGCAGCACATGCTCGACGAGGTCGCCGACTACAACGCCTACGACTGCCGCTCGACCCTGCGCCTGCGCGACTGGCTGCTGTCGCTGCGGGCTGCGTCCCCGGCGCCGGAGGTCGACGACGCGGTCGAGCTGTTGCCGCCGATCCCGGTCGACCGCGAGCCGACCCCGGTGTACACGGCGCTCGCCGCCACGCTCGACGGGGTCGACGCCCTCGACCGCACGCCCGACCAGACGGCGCTGGCGCTCGCCGCGGCCGCGATCGACTACCACCGCCGCGAGGCGAAGACCTTCTGGCAGGACCACTTCGACCGCCTCCGCAACCCGGTGGACGACTGGGCGGACACCCGCGATGTCCTCGTCGTCGATCGGGCTTCGGTCGAGCGGGACTGGGGCACGCTGCCGCGTGCCCGCTCGCAGTCACGTGAGCTCCGGTTGTCGGGGACGCTCGCGCCCGGCTCGCGGCTCCGGCCTGGAGGCACGCCCCACCTCGTCTACGACGACCCACTCCCGC
The DNA here is from genome assembly GCF_000333375.1 of Curtobacterium sp. B18. GTDB lineage: Bacteria > Actinomycetota > Actinomycetes > Actinomycetales > Microbacteriaceae > Curtobacterium. The sequence goes on along the minus strand of NZ_BACZ01000323.1, from coordinate 4,387 downwards.
CGTCGATCACCGCTCCGGCACCGGGATCGAAGGGCGCGTCGGCTCGCGCGGTCGTGCTGGACGCCTTCGACAACGGCGAGGCGTTCGAGGTGATCGTGAAGGAGAGCCTGCCGGTGGGCGGGGGCGAGCCGCACCACGACTTCCCGGTCGCCCTCGCGCCGGCGGCTCCGCCGCGGGCGAAGCCGCAGCCCGAGGCGATCGCGGAGTGGGGCCAGCAGGTCCTCGATGCGTTGCCGGCGATGCTGCCGGACCCCGCGTTCGACCTGCTCCGACGGGTCCCGCCGCGGGGTCCGATCATGCCCGTGCAGGGCGACGACACGGTGTCCGCGGTGGTGGCGACGCTGCTCGGCCTCGACCGGTCGTACCTGGCGATCCAGGGGCCTCCCGGGACGGGCAAGACCTACGTCGGCTCGAACGTTGTGGCCCGGCTCGTCCGCGAACACGGCTGGCGCGTCGGGGTCGTCGGCCAGTCGCACGCGACGAGCGAGAACTTCCTCGACTCGGTCGTGCGCGCCGGCGTTGCACCCGACCGCGTCGTGAAGGTCCCGAAGACCGGCACCTCGGACGAGGACGTCGAGTCGGCCGAGTGGACCGCCGTGAAGAACGGCGCCGCGATCGCCGCGTTCCTGTCGTCGTGCGCCGAGACGGGCACGGGCGGTGTCGTCGGCGGCACCGCGTGGACCTTCGCGAACGAGTCGACGGTCGCCCGTGGCTCCCTCGACCTGCTCGTTGTGGACGAGGCCGGGCAGTTCTCGCTCGCGCCGACGATCGCCTCGTCGGTGGCGGCGACCCGGCTGCTCCTCCTCGGCGACCCGCAGCAGCTCCCGCAGGTGTCGCAGGGTTCGCACCCCGAACCGGTCGACGAGTCGGCGCTCGGGTGGCTCGCCGACGGTCAGCACGTGTTGCCGGACACGTTCGGGTACTTCCTGGCGCGGACCCGGCGGATGGAACCCGCGCTGACCGCCTCGGTCTCCGCCCTGTCCTACGACGGGCAGCTCGCCTCGATGGTCTCCGGCCGACACCTCGCGGGCATCGACGCCGGCGTCCACCCGGTGCCGATCACGCACGTCGGCAACACGACGTCCTCGGTGGAGGAGGCCGCCCGCGTCGTCGAGCTGGCCCGGGACGTCGTCGGACGTCGGTGGGTCGACGGTGACACCGAACGGATGCTCACGGACGAGGACGTCATCGTCGTCGCGCCCTACAACGCGCAGGGCGCGGTCATCCGCGAGGTCCTCGACCGCGCAGGACTGCGGGGGACACAGGTCGGCACGGTTGACCTGTTCCAGGGTCGGGAGGCCGTCGTGTCGATCGTGTCGCTCGCGGCGTCGAGCGCAGCGGACATCCCACGAGGGCTCGACTTCCTGCTCATGCCGAACCGGTTGAACGTGGCGTTGTCCCGGGCGAAGTGGGCGGCGTACCTCGTCTACTCGCCGGCGCTCGCCACGGGCCTACCACCCTCGATCTCGGGGCTGTCGCTGCTCTCCCGGTTCATCGAGCTCGTCGAGCCCGCTCCCAGCGTCCGTTAGGCGCCGGGGTCGCTCTGGTCGGGGTCCTCGTCGGTCGACGGGACGCCGCTGCGCATCTGCGCGCGCATGGTCGCCAGGACGTCCGCGTGCAGGAAGTTGGCGTCCGCGGCGCTCGTCGGGTCGACGACGATGCCGAACTCCTCCGGCAGGGCCGTCACGAGCTCGGACATCGGGATCGGCCGTCCCTCGGTGTCAGGTAGGCCGGCGGCGAGTTCGGCCGGGTCGGTGAACACCGGGACGAACGGCTTGTCCCGGATGACCACGTGCGCGACGCTTCCACCGTCCGGAGTCCCCTCGGGCCGCCACGGCACCCACGCGGCGCTGCGCAGGAAGCCTGCGGGCGAGGTCGCCATCCGCCGGCGGAGTTCGGCGGCCGCGGTCGGCGGGGCGTTGTCGACGCCTCGACCGAAGGCCGATCCCGAGTGGTCGTTGGTGCTCATGCGGTGCTCTCCTGACGATCGACGACCATGCTGTCACGTCCGACCGGCTCGTCTGGACGGCCTGCGGCAGGCGCGGACTGGACGGGAGGGGCGATCGTGCGGGGCTGTTGACCGTTCTGGTTCGCGGAAGCCGGGGATCGCGAACCAGGACGGTCACGAAGCCGGAACGAAACCACTCCGCCGGACGCAGCCGTCGGCCTCAGCTCGACGAGATCGCCGCCGTCGTGGCCGCGGTGCTCGCCATCAGGGCGGCCGTGATCGCCGCCGCCTGGATGTCCTCGAGCACGGCCTTCACGGCGGGGCTGGCCCAGCTGCCCGAGGTGATCTCTTGCACGCGGGCCCGGTCGACCGTGCCGAACTGCTTGCGGAGCGTGTTCGTCGCGTCGAGCAGACCGATCACCGCCGCGGCGAACGGCGTGGGTTCGGCGCGTCCGGCCAGGACGTCTCCGATGCTCGCGCGGAGCAGTGCCTCGGGTCCGCCGTCCCGCTCGGGGTACTTCGTCGTGGGGAAGATGCCGAGGGCCTTCCCCTGTTCGAGCGTGATCACGCCGCGTGCGATCAGTCCGGCGAACACGTCGTCCCGTAGCGGTCGCTTGGCGATGCGGGTGACCCACCACTTCGCCGGGCGGGGCTTGTCGGCGGCCGCGATGGTGCCGACCACGCCGTCGAGGACCGGGTCGCCGGTGGCCGCACCGTTGACGACCCGGACGAGGCCGTCCCGCAGCGAGACGACCCGGCGCAGGGCGAGGTCTGCGAGGACGGCTCCGGCGAGCCCGTTGTCGAGCGTCTGGACGTCCGTCGACCAGCGCCCGTCGGCCTCGACCTGGAGCAGCGCGAACGCCTGCGGCACGGAGAGTTGCTCAGCCATGTCCGCAGCCTGCCACGCGTGGCGGGGGTGCGCCGCGCCTCCAGGCCGATGCCCAGCGCACGCCGAGGCGGGCGCGCGCGGGGCCGTGTGACTCAGTACGCGGCGGACTGGCCGCCGTCGATCGGCACGACCGTGGCGTTGACGTACGAGGCGTCGTCGGAGAGGAGGAACGCGACGACCGCGGCGATCTCGGGAGCCTCGCCGTAGCGCTTCGAGGGGTTGACCTGGATGAACTCCTCGGCGGCCTTGCGCGGGTTCTCCGGGTCGAGCTGCTTCATCGAGTTCTCGACCATCGGCGTCCAGATGGCACCGGGGGCGATGGCGTTGATGCGGATGCCGTGGCGGCCGTACTCGACGGCCGAGTTGCGGGTGAGGCCGACGACGCCGTGCTTCGCCGCGGCGTAGCCGGACTGGTTGCCGATGCCGCGGATGCCGCCGACGCTCGCGGTGTTGACGACCATGCCGGAGCCCTGCTCGCGCATGACCTTGAGGACCTTCTCGAGGCCGAGGAACACGCCACGCAGGTTGATCGAGACGACCTTGTCGAACTCGGCGGCGGTGAACGACTCGGTGGGGTTCTGCTTGCCCTCGATGCCGGCGTTGTTGAAGAAGCCGTCGATGCGGCCGAAGCGCTCGGTGGTGGCGGTGACGTACGCCTCGACCTGCGCCTCGTCCGAGACGTCGGCGACGGTGGTGAGGACCTCGGCGTCGGGCGTCGCCTCGAGGACGGCGGCCGTGGTGGCTTCGAGGCCCTCGGCGGAGACGTCGACGAGCGAGAGCGACGCGCCCTCGGCGGCGAGGCGGACGGCGGTGGCGCGGCCCAGGCCGGAGCCGCCGCCGGTGATGAGGACGACGCGGTCGGCGAAGCGGGCGGTCGACGTGCTGGTTGCGGTCATGGTGTGGAGGCCTCCTGCGGTCTTCGACGGTGAAGGGCTCGGGGTCCGCGGTGGAGCAGCGAGTCCGAACGATGCGTTCGCATCGACGGAAGATAGGCTACACCTGTTGTCCAGCTGTCCCCTCAGCAGTTCCTGAGGATCCGGGTCATCGCGTCCCGCTCCGCCGGGGTCACCCAGAGTCGGTAGCTCGACTTCACCGACACCTGGTGCTCGACGTAGGTGCAACGGAACGCCTTGTCGGCCGGCAGCCACGTCGCCGCGTCGCCCGACCGCTTCTGCGAGTTGGAGTGGCCGTCCACCGCGAACAGGTTCTCCGGGTCGTTGGCGAGGGCCTCCCGCTCCCGCTGCGACAGCTGCTGGGCGCCGGTCCGCCACGCGTTCTCCAGCGCGACGACGTGGTCGATCTGCACGAGCGTGGAGGTCGTGTTGCCCCGGACGAAGTCGATCGTCGCTCCGGTGTACGGCGACACGAGGGTCCCGGAGAGCACCCGGCACGGACCCTGGCGGCTGATCGCCGTGAGGTCCCGCGCAGCACGTCGTTGCGGGTGTCGCACCCGTTGTGGTCGACGTCGAGCCATGCCGTTGCCGAATCGGCGACCCGGTCGTACCCGGAGGCGGGCGCTTGCCCTTGACGGGCGCGCCCCGAGCTGCGCC
>NZ_BACZ01000324.1 GCF_000333375.1 Curtobacterium sp. B18 | reverse complement strand
GGCTCGCAGGGATCAGTCCGGCCCCGCTCCGTTCGACCGTTACGCGCGGGATCTGCTGTCGGGGGCAAGGGGTTTCCGGGCCTGTTCTGCTACTGGGGATGGCAGTCCGTGGCGGACGATCGGGCTCGTTCGACCCGCTCGCGAAGGGGTCGCGGCAGACCACGGCCGAGGCGATCGTCACGGTCGCGGCGGCGCTCGAGATCTTCCACGCGGCGGCCCTCGTGCACGACGACATCATGGACCGCTCGGACACCCGTCGCGGGCGTCCGGCCGCACACCGCCGGTTCGAGTCCCTGCACGAGGAGTCCGGCTGGGTCGGTGACCGCGCGCTGTACGGCACGAACTCCGCGCTGCTGCTCGGCGACCTCCTGCTCTCCCTGAGCGACGCCGTCTTCGACGAGGGGCTCGCCCTGCTCGACCCCGCTCGTGGTCGGATCGTCCGCCAGGAGTTCCACACCATGCGCCTCGACGTCACGGCGGGCCAGTACCTCGACGTGCACGAGGAGACCGCCTGGCCCACCATCGACGAGGACGAGCACCTCGTGCGGGCGCAGCGCGTCATCGTCTTCAAGTCGGCGAAGTACTCGATCGAGGCACCGCTCGTCATCGGCGCCCTCGTCGCCGGGGCGTCGGACGCGCAGCTCGAGGGACTCCGGGCCTTCGGTCTCCCCCTCGGCGTCGCCTACCAGCTCCGCGACGACATGCTCGGCGTCTTCGGCGACCCCGAGGTCACGGGCAAGCCCGCCGGCGACGACCTGCGCGAGGGCAAGCGCACCGTCCTCATCGCCTCGGCCCGCAAGGCACTCCCCGGTGGTCCGCGCCAGCTGCTCGACGAGCTCCTCGGCGACCCGGACCTGGACGAGGCGCAGGTGCAGATGCTCCGCGCCACGCTCACCGAGTCCGGTGCGGTCGCGGCCGTCGAGCGGTCGATCGACCGGCACGTGCAGCGCGCGAAGGCCGCCATCGAGGCGGCTCCGCTCACGCCGTCGGCGCGCGAGCAGCTCGTCGCGCTGGCCGACACGGTCAGCCGCCGCGTCGCGTAGACGTTCCAGCCTGACGGACAGGAGG
>NZ_BACZ01000325.1 GCF_000333375.1 Curtobacterium sp. B18 | reverse complement strand
CTCGCTTCGGCGTGGTGAGCCGGCTCGTGACGCTGAGGGTGCCGATGTGGCGCTCGGCGGTCGAGCTCAGGCCGGTGACGAGACCGAGCTGCTTGAGGATCCCCTCGAGGATGTAGGACGTGCTCGTCTTGCCGTTCGTGCCGGTGACGGCGAAACAGCTGCGGCAGGTCGGTGGCCTCGTCCGGGTGGGTGCGGTAGACCCACGCCGAGACGTCGCCGAGGGCCGCACGGGGGTCGTCCACGACGAGCACGGGGAGACCGGCCGCCTGGGCGTGCTCCACGCCGGCGTCGTCGGTCAGGACGGCCACCGCACCGCGCTCGGCGGCCTCGGCGGAGAACTCCGCGCCGTGGCGGTTCGCACCGTGCACGCCGACGAAGAGGTCACCCGGCTGCACCTCGGCGGCGCTCAGGGTGACACCGGTCGTCTCGACGGCGTCGACCGAGCCGACGACACGCAGACCGAACGCGTTCGCGAGTTCGGCCACGGCCCTCGGGGTCGGGTGTTCGGGTCGGAGGACCGGGGGGATCCGTGCGGACAAGTGCTCCTTCTTCCTCACCACGTGGTCGGGTAGGTCTTCGCCGGCGTCGTGGAGGGGGCTACTCGGTACTTCTCGAGCACCTGGGACATGAGAGTTCGGAACGCCGGAGCCGCTCCGCTGGACCACTTGTTGGTCTGCGGCTTCGTGAACGTCACCGTGACAACATACTGGGGGTCCTCGGCGGGTGCCATTCCGGCCACCGACGTGATGCGCTGTCCGCCGTAGCCCTTGGACCCCTCGGCCACCTCGGCGGTGCCCGTCTTCGCGGCGATGTTGTAGCCGGAGATCGGCTTCATGCCGACGAGGGTGCCACCCGTGACCACGCTCTGCAGCATGTCCGTGACCTGCGTCGCGGCGTTCGCGGACACGACACGCGTCGGCTGCACGTCGGGCGCGTCGATCATGGTGCCGTCGGCGGTCTCGCAACCCTTCACGAAGTGCAGCGGGATCCGGACACCGTCGTTCGCGAGGGTCTGGAAGATGCTCGCGACCTGGATCGCGGTCGTCGAGATGCCCTGCCCGAACATCGAGTTGATGTTCGTCTGCTGGTCCCACTCCGGGCTCGAGCCGTAGTCCATCGACGGCTGCCCCGGGTAGTCGATCGCCGACTCGGGCTCGAACAGGCCGAACTTCTTCATGTAGTCGTACCGCTGCTGGGCGGTCAGGCGCTCACCGAGCTCGGTGATGCCGACGTTCGACGAGTTCTGCAGGATGCCCGTGAGCGTCAGGTTCTCGGTCTGGTGGAACTCGGAGTCGTGGATCGACCCGCCCCAGGGGAACGAGCGCGAGTACGGCACGACCGCTCGGTCGGTCGGGCTCGACTTGCCCTGGTCGATGAGTGCCGCCGCGATCGCGGCCTTGATCGTGGAGCCCGGTTCGTACGTCGCCGTGAGCGCCCGCGATCCGAACGCACCCTTGTCCGTGGTGGCGTCGACGTCGTTCGGGTCGACGGTCGGGTAGTCCGCGACCGCGAGGATCTCCCCCGTCTTCACGCTGGTGACCGTCGCCGTGGCGGACTCGGCCTGCAGCGACTTCGCGGCGGACGCGATGGTCTGGTTGGCCATGTACTGCAGGTCGCTGTCGATCGTGGTCTCGACCGTGCCGCCGTCCTTGGCCTCCTTGGTCGTCACGGTGCTCCCGGGGAGCTGGACGCCGTCGGAACCGCGCTCGTAGGTCTCGGAGCCGTTCGACCCCGCCAGGCACTTGTCGTAGGCGTACTCGAGCCCGGCCTGTGCACCGTCGGTGCCCATGAAGCCGGTGATGTTGCCCGTCGTGGCCGCCGTCGGGTACACCCGCGACGCCTGCTGCTCCTTGTAGATCCACGGGATGCCGAGCGCGGTCACCGCCTCGTAGTGCTTCACGTCGAGGCCCTTGACGAGGTAGGCGAAGTCGGACCGCGGGTTCGCCGCGATGCTCTTCTGCATGGTCGCCACGTCGCCGCCCGAGGCCTTCGCCAGCGCCGTGAGCGCCTGGTCGACCGTGACGTCCTTCACGCGGGTCCCGCCGAGCTTGCCCTCGAACTTCTTCACCAGGCGCGGGGCCGTCGTGATGTTGTAGCGGGTGACGCTGTCGGCGAGCTCGGTCCCGTTGCGGTCGACGATCGACCCGCGGGTCCCGTAGATCGTGACCGGGATGCTCCGCTTCTCCTTCGACAGCTCGTTGAGCGAGGCGGCCTGGACCACCTGGATGTCGACGAGGCGGACCACGAAGACCGCCACGAGGGCGATCACGGCGATCATCACGACGCTGTAGCGCAGTCGACGGTTGCGGATCGTCTTCGTCACGCGGTGCGGTCCTTCCCGGGTGGTGCGGCAGGTTGTCCCGACCCGCAGGTCACCGGGTGGAGGGGGCCTGGAGCTGGTTCGGGTCGGACTCTACGTCGGCGGTGGACGAAGCCCCGGCCGACGCGCTGGCGCCTGTGGTCTTCCCAGCGTCGGCGGCGGTGCTGTCCGTGGCGGCACCAGCGTCCTTGCTCGTCGAGCCGGCTCCGCTGTCCGTGCTCGTCGAGCTGGCCCCGCTCTCCTTGCTCGTCGAGGTGTCACCCGGCTTCGCGGCCAGCGGCACGTCGGCGAGCAGCGAGTTCGGCACCTGGTTCGACGTCGCCGCGGTGGCCGGGTCGGCGACCGCCGGGGTCGGCGTGCCGTAGACACGACCGGTCTTCGGGTCGAGGTACACCGGCGTCGAGTTCGCGATCATCCCGAGCGCCTGGGCGTTGCGGGCGAGGTTCTGCGGCGAGTCGAGCACCCGCAGCTCCTCGGACAGCGACTGCTGGGTGCGGGACAGGTTCGTCTGCTCGGCGCTCAGGGAGTTGAGCGTGTACGCGCCCTGGCTCAGCACCATGCTGATGCCGAGCTGCGCGAGGAGCAGGATGCCGAGGGCGACCACCGCCACCACGGCGTAGGCGATGCGGGGGCGTGCCCGGCGCTGGGCCTTGGTCGGGGTGACCTCGACGAGCTCCGGCCGGTTCTGTCGCGTCGGACGCGGGGCGCGGGACGGGACGACGGCGGGGTCGACGAGTGCGAGGTTCGTGCTCATGTCACTTCCGGATCCGCTCGGCCGCGCGCAGGCGCACGGGGGTTGCTCGTGGGTTGGCGGCGCGTTCGGCCTCGTCGGCCAGCTCGGCGCCCTTGACGACCAGTTCGTACGTCGGCCGGTGTTCGGGCAGTTCGACCGGCAGGCCGGCGGGTGCGCTCGACTTCGTCCGTGCGGTGAGTGCCCGCTTGACGATCCGGTCCTCGAGCGACTGGTACGACTCGACGACGATCCGGCCGCCGACCGCGATGGAGTCGAGGGCCGCCGGGATCGCCCGCTCGAGGACGCTCAGCTCGGCGTTGACCTCGATGCGGAGCGCCTGGAACACCCGCTTCGCCGGGTGTCCCTGTCGCTGGATCGCCACCGGGGTCGCGTCGTGCAGGACCTGGACCAGGTCGCCGGACATCTCGAACGGGGCGCTGGCGCGTCGCTCGACGATGGCGCGGGCGTAGCGTCCGGCGAGCTTCTCCTCGCCGTAGCGCTGGAAGATCCGGCGCAGCTCGCCCTCGTCGTAGGTGGCGAGGACGTCGGCCGCGGTCTGCCCCTCGGTCCGGTCCATCCGCATGTCGAGCGGTGCGTCCTGGCTGTACGCGAAGCCGCGTTCGGCACGGTCGAGCTGCAGCGAGCTGACACCGAGGTCGAACAGCACGCCGTCGACCTGCTCGAAGCCCTCGCCCTCGATCGCCTCGACGATGCCGTCGTAGACGGTGTGCACCAGGCGGACGCGGTCACCGAACCGGGCGAGCCGGTCCCCCGCGATGCCGAGCGCGTCGGTGTCGCGGTCGAGGCCGATGAGCGTCAGCTCCGGGAACCGCTCGAGGAGCCCCTCGGAGTGGCCGCCCATGCCGAGCGTCGCGTCGACCACGACCTTGCCCGGCCCCTCGAGCGCGGGCGTGAAGAGGTCGACGATGCGCTCGAGCATCACCGGGGTGTGCGGGAAGCGCGGTGTGTTGGTCTCGTCCTCGGCCATGTGCAGCCCCTCGTCCTCCGGGCCGCGGGTCCGGATCCCCATCCATGCGACCTGACACCGGGGAAGGGGTGTCAGGGATGCACGGCTGGGAGTCCCGATCCACGGATCAGAAGATCCCCGGGATCACCTCCTCGTCGTTGTCGGCGAAGCCCTCTTCGACTTCGGCGTAGTAGGCCTCCCACGCGGGGGTCGACCAGATCTCGGCGCGGTCACCGGAGCCGATGACCGTCAGGTCCCGCTCGAGCCCCGCGTACTCGCGGAGGTTCTGCGGGATGGTGACGCGGTTCTGCTTGTCGGGCTGTTCCGCGCTCGCTCCGGAGAGGAACAGGCGCATGTAGTCCCGGGTGCGCTTCGAGGTCATCGGTGCGGTGCGGATCCGCTCGTGCAGCTGCTCGAACGTGTCCGCGCTGAAGACGACGACGCAGCGCTCCTGCCCGCGGGTCATCACGAGACCCCCGGACAGTTCGTCCCGGAACTTGGCGGGGAGGATCACGCGACCCTTCTCGTCGAGCTTCGGGGCATGGGTACCGAGCAGCACGTCGGGCCTCCCCTCCGCTCCACCGGACCGTTGTGTGCCCCACTTTACTCCACTCCCCTCCCCACGGGGCGGATTTCATTCCCGAAGTCGCCCGTCAGCCCCGTTCTGGGGGCGGATCTCGTCGTCAATCGGGCAATTCCGGCCCGTACTGCCGCGGAACGGCGGGGCTGTGGAGCGGAGTGGAGCGTGTGGAGGGAAGTGGAGGACTTTCGCAGCTCCGTAGGCACGACGGCGGCGTGCCGAGGCGCCCCCGGCAGGGCCGTCCCGGCGGGCGGTCGCCGCAGCCAGGACGGCGGGACCCGGGCGGCGGGTCGACTCCGTCGCCGCGCTGGTCGCACGACGCGCCGTCCGCCGATCGCCCGGGTCGCACGACGTGCCGTCCGTCGATCGCCCGGGTCGCACGACGTGCCGTCCGTCGATCGCCCGGGTCGCACGACGTGCCGCCGCCGGCCGCTCCCGGCGACACTTCTCGCGACCAGGGCCCGCGCGCCGGCGCGCGCATGCCCGCCCCGCCGTCACTTTGCGAGACCAGCCCGCCCGACGACCGGTCCGCTCGCGCTCGACCTCACGCGCGGGCTGCCCAGTTCCCGAGCGGGCGGAACACGCCGCGCGCTCGCTGCCGAGCGGGCGGAATCGGCCGCCCAGGCTCGCCGAGCGGGACGGACATCGCCCGCTCGCGGGGGCGCGAGTACAGCAGCACCCGTCGGGGCCGGGAGGCGCGGTGCGGGGCCGACCCGCGCCTCCCGTCCGCAGCAGCGCACGATCATCCGCCCAGCGGGCGGGACGCGCCGCGCGCTCCCCGCCGAGCGGGCAGGACACGCCGCGCGCTCCCCGCCGAGCGGGCGGGACGCGCCGCGCGCTCCCCGCCGAGCGGGCCGGACACGCCGCGCGCTCCCCAGCGAGCGGGCGGAATCGGCCGCCCAAGCTCGCCGAGCGGGACGGACATCGCCCACTCGCGGGAGCGCGGGGTACAGCTGCACCCATCGGGGACGGGAGGCGCGGTGCGAGGCCGACCCGCACCTCCCGTCCGACAGCCGCGCACGATCACCCGCCGAGCGGGCAGGACACGCCGCGCGTTGCCCGCCGAGCGGGCGGATTCGGCCGCTCAGGGCCGCCGAGCGGGACGTATTTCGCCCGCTCGCGGGTCGCGGACTCGCCCGCTCGCGGGGCGCGGGGGCCCGGACTCGCGGGGCGCGGGGCGCGGGGCGCCCGGGCGCACGACAACGGGGTCGGCCCCGAAGGACCGACCCCGTGGAGGAGTGTGGAGGGCGCCTAGCCCTGGTTGTCGTTCCGCTTGTCCCAGCGCTCGTTCATGCGGTCCATGAAGGACCCGCCGCCACCCTGGCTCGGCCGAGCGGACCCGCCCGACGACGGCTTGCCGGCCCGAGGCGTCTTCGCCTTGGGCGCTCGCATGCCGGGACGCAGCGCGAAGAGGACTCCGGCCAGCATCACGACGAAGCCGAGGATCCCGATGAGCGGCTGGCGCATGACCAACCCGACGATGACGATCGCGACACCCGCGAGGGCGCCGAGCACCCCGAGCGTGATCGACGTGTAGGTCGGACGACCCTGGCGACGCGTGACGCGCGCGACGAAGTCGGAGTCATTCTGGTAGAGGCTCCGCTCCATCTCTTCGAGGAGTCGCTGCTCTTGCTCCGAGAGTGGCATCTGTGTTCCCTCTGTTCCTGGGATCGACGCGTGGTTGAGGTGGACCGAGTCTACGACTCGACCGCTCCACTAGGGTAGGGAGTGTGGCTGAGAGTACGCGATTAGTGGACCTCGTGTCGGCGCGGATCGATCGAGCGCTGGACGACCAACGGGAACGGCTCGCAGCGATCAGTCCGGACCTCGCTCCGTTCGACCGTTACGCGCGCGATCTGCTGTCCGGGGGCAAGCGG
>NZ_BACZ01000326.1 GCF_000333375.1 Curtobacterium sp. B18 | reverse complement strand
CCGGGAGGTCCCGTGCGAACGACAGGACGACGCCGATGGCGACGAGCGTCATGATGAGCGCGGAGCCGCCGGCCGAGATGAGTGGGAGGGGGACGCCGAGGACCGGCAGGAGGCCGAGGACCACGGCGATGTTGACGAGCGCCTGGCCGATGATCCACGCGAGGACGCCACCGGTGACGGTCTTCACGAAGGGGTCGTTCGACTGGCGGATGATCTTGATCATGCCGACGGCGAGGACGACGAAGAGGGCGAGCACGACGACGGCGCCGACGAGTCCGAGCTCCTCGCCGATGATCGCGAAGATGTAGTCGTTGTCCGCCTCCGGCAGCCAGGACCACTTCGCCTTGGAGTTGCCGAGCCCGACGCCGAAGACGCCGCCGGAGGCAAGCGCCCACATGCCGTGGGTCGGCTGCCAGCAGAGGTCCTGGTACTGGCTCGTGTCCGTGCAGCCGGAGAGCCAGGCGCTGATGCGGTGCGACCGGGAGCTCGACGCCATCGTGACGAACGGGAGCAGCACGGCGAGGCCGACCACGCCGACGAGCAGGTGCTTCGCCCGGGCTCCCCCGACGTAGAGCGCCCCGAACACCAGGATGAGCATGATCATCGCGGTGCCCTGGTCACCGCCGACGAGGACGAGGCCGATCGACCCGAGCGACGCGATGCCGATCGGGATGAAGACCTCTTTCCAGTCGTCGAGCTTCTCGCGCTTGACGTACATGATCGCGCCGATGCCGAGCACGAGCGCGAGCTTCAGGATCTCGGACGGCTGCGCGGTGAACGACCCGACGCGGATCCAGTTCCGGTTGCCCTGGATCGAGTACCCGAGCGGCGTCAGGACGACGAGCGCCTGCACGACGAGGCCGACCCCGACGATCCACATCGCCCACTTCCGCCAGAACCGCGCGGGCAGGCGGGAGGCGATGAGCATGAGCGGCACGCCGAGCACCGCGTAGAGGCCCTGACGGGACGCGGCCCCGAAGAAGTCGTGCGTCGCGGCGTACTGCTCCACGCTCGACGACGAGAGCACCATGACGACCCCGAACACGACGAGGAACAGCGTCACGCCGAGGATCGTGTAGAAGGTGCTCGACTCGGCGACGAAGACGTTCTTGACGGCGACGACCGCACCGTTGTGGCGGCGGGCGGAGGTGTGCGGGCGGCTCGGAGCTGCCCCGGTCTCACTGCCGCTCGGAAGATCCGTCGTCGCCATCGGCGTTTCCTCCCAGGTGCTCGTGGACCGCCGCCGCGAATCGACGCCCCCGGTCCGCGTAGGAGCCGAACTGGTCGAACGACGCCGCGGCCGGGGCGAGGAGGACCGTGTCGCCCGGTCTCGCGACCGATGCGGCATGCCGGACCGCCTCGGGCATGACCTGATCAGTGTCCGCTGCCTCGACCTGCAGCACCGGCACCCCGGGCGCGTGTCGCGCGAATGCCTCGAGCACGGGGGTCCGGTCGGTGCCGATCACGACGACGGCACGGACGTCGGGGCCGAAGCGCGCGACGAGTCCGTCGACGTCGACGCCCTTGAACAGGCCCCCGACGATCCACACGACCGTGTCGAACGACGCCAGCGACGCCGTCGCCGCGTGCGGGTTCGTGGCCTTCGAGTCGTCCACCCACGTGATGCCGTCGGCGGTGGCGACGTGCTCGGTCCGGTGGTGGTCGGCACGGAACCCCTGCACGGCGGCACGGATCGCGGCCGGCTCGACCGACGCCGCACGGGCGAGTGCGGCCGCGGCGAGCACGTTCATGGTCATGTGCGGGCTGGCGAGCCCGGCCGCCTCGAGGTCGGCGACGGTCGCGAGCTCGAGCGCGCTGTTGCGTCGGTCGTCGGTGAAGGCCCGGTCGCACAGGACGTCCTCGACCACGCCGACGTCACCGGGTGCCGGGATGCCGGGGGTGAAGCCGACCGCACGGCACCCCTCGACGACGTCGGCCTCCTCGACCATGTGCCGGGTGGCGTCGTCGGTGGTGTTGTAGACGCAGGCGAGCACGGTGCGCTCGTAGACCTTCGCCTTGGCGGCCCGGTAGGCCTCGGCGGAGCCGTGCCACTCGAGGTGGTCGTCGGCGATGTTCAGGCAGGTGCTCGCGAGGGGCACCACCGCGCCGTCGCCGGTGGTCGGCATGTAGTGCAGCTGGTGGCTGGACAGCTCGACCACGAGGACGTCGAAGCCGTCCGGGTCCCGAACGACGTCGAGGACGGGCACGCCGATGTTGCCGCAGGACACGGCCCGCAGCCCGGCGGCCTCGAACATCGCGGTGGTGAGCTGCGTCGTGGTGGTCTTGCCGTTCGTGCCGGTGATGGTCACCCACGGTGCGGCGATCGGGCCGCGCACGACCTTGTCGCGGACGCGCCAGGCGAGCTCGATGTCACCCCAGACGACGCTGTTCGCCACGGCCCACCGCACGGTCGGGTTGTGCGGCGGCAGGCCCGGCGACACGACGACGAGGTCCGGCGCCTGCGCCTCGAGCGCGGCGGGCACGGTGTCGAGCGGCGCCTGCACGAAGCGCGCGCCGATCACGTCGAGCAGTTCGACGCTGTCCGCAGGGGCGTCCGACGAGTAGACGGTCACGGCGCTGCCGAGCTCGACGAGGGTGTCCGCGACCGAGAACCCGGTGGCGCCGAGTCCGAGGACCGCGACGTCGAGCCCCTTCCAGCCCTCGGCGTACCAGCTGTCGAGCGATGCCAGGCGGTCAGCCGACACGGGCGATCCACTCCAGGTAGAACAGGCCGACGCCGGCCGCGACGCAGAGTCCGGCGATGATCCAGAACCGGACGACGACGGTCACCTCGGCCCACCCCTTCAACTCGAAGTGGTGGTGCAGTGGACTCATCCGGAAGATGCGCTTGCCGTGGGTGATCTTGAAGTACGCCCGCTGCAGGATGACCGAGCCGGTGACGATGAAGAAGAGGCCGCCGATGAGGACGAGCAGGAGCTCGGTGCGGCTGAGGATCGCGAGACCCGCCAGCGCGCCGCCGAGGCCGAGCGACCCGGTGTCGCCGAGGAAGATCTGCGCCGGCGACGTGTTGTACCAGAGGAAGCCGATCAGGCCGCCGCAGACCGCCGCCGCCACGACCGCGAGGTCGAGGGGGTTGGTCACGGTGTAGCAGGCGTGCTCGGTGTTCGAGTCGAGCCGGGCACCGCCGCAGATCTGGTTCGACTGCCAGAAGCCGATGATCACGTACGAGCCGATCGCGAGGATGCTCGACCCGGTGGCGAGGCCGTCGAGGCCGTCCGCGACGTTCACGCCGTTCGACGTCGAGACCGTGAGCAGCACGATCCAGGCGAGGAACAGCACGGTACCGATCACGGTGCCGAGCGCCATGAAGTCCAGCCACGGGATGTCCCGGATGGCCGAGACCATGGTCGACGCCGGCGGCTTGCCGTTGCCGGACGGGACGACGAGCGCGACGGTCGCGAAGATCACGCCGACGATGACCTGACCGAGGACCTTCGCCCACCCGCCGAGGCCGAGGCTGCGCTGGCGGCGGACCTTGAGGAAGTCGTCGATGAACCCGACGAACCCGAGGCCGACCATGAGGAACAGCACGAGCAGCCCGGACAGCGTGATCGAGTCGCGGCCGACCAGGTGCCCGACGAAGTAGCCGAGCACCGCGCCGATGATCAGGACGATGCCGCCCATGGTCGCGGTCCCGCGCTTGGTGTGGTGCGACTGCGGACCGTCGTCGCGGATGAACTGTCCCCAGCCGAGGCGGTGGAACAGCTTGATGAACAGCGGCGTGAGCAGCAGTGTGAACACCAGCGACACGGCGCCGGCGATCAGGAGGGCGATCATTCGGTGACACCTCCGAGGCGGTCGCCGAGGAATCGCAGTTCGGCGGACTTCGAGGACTTGACGAGGACGACGTCGCCGGGGCGGAGCATCTCCTGCAGTGCGTGGACGGCGTCGTCGACGTCCTCGATGAACACGGACTCGCCGTCCCACGATCCCTCGAGGGTGGCGGCCTGGTGGATGGGCATCGCGCCGCGGCCGACGACCACGAGCTGACCGATGCCCAGACGGACGACGAGCCGGCCGATGCGATCGTGCTCCTCCGTCGAGAACTCGCCGAGCTCGGCCATCTCGCCGAGCACGGCGACGGTCCGCTCCCCCGGGCGGACGATCTGGGCGAGCGTCCGCAGCGCGGCGGCGGTCGAGTCGGGCGACGCGTTGTACGCGTCGTTGATCACGGTGACCCCGTCGGGGCCGCCGGGGAGGAGCTCCATGCGCCAGCGCTCGGCGCGCGTCATCGACGCGAGCGCGGCCGCGCCGTCGGCGAGGGGCACGCCCCACAGGTGGGCGACCGTGAGCGCGGCGGACGCGTTCATCGCGTGGTGCTCACCCAGGATCGCGAGCTGCACGTCGACGTGGTCCGTCCCTCCTGGCTGTCCGTCCGCAGACGGGTTGCCTTCCTGGCGGACGGGAGGCGCGGTGAGCGTGAAGCGGGTGCCGTTGCGGTCCGTCTCGATGCCGGTGATGCGGTAGTCGGCATCCGCCGACGTGCCGAAGCCCACGACGGTCGCCGCCGTCAGGTCGCGCATCGACGCGACGCGGTCGTCGTCGACGTTGAGGAGCGCGGTCGCGCTGGCCGGCAGGTCGGTGACCATCTCGGACTTGGCGCGCTGGGTCGCCTCGATCCCGCCGAACTCGCCGGCGTGCGCGAGGCCCACCTTGAGGACGACACCGACGTCCGGCTCGGCGATCGAGACGAGCTTGGCGATGTGGCCGATGCCGCTCGCGCCCATCTCGACGACCAGGTACCGGGTGTCCTCGGTGATGCGGAGCATCGAGATCGGTGCGCCGACGTGGTTGTTGAACGATCCCTGGGGCGCGATCGTCGCACCGTGCTGCTCGAGGATCGTGCGCAGCATGTTCTTGGTGCTCGTCTTGCCGTTCGAGCCGGTGATGCCGACGACCCGCAGGGGTGCCGGGCGACCGTCGGCGTCGACCCGGTCGGCGGTTGCCATCCGGACGCGTGTGACGACCTCGTGCGCCAGCGCCGCGAGGGCCGCGTAGCCGTCGGTGACCACGATCTGCGGCGCGGTGGTGTCGACGCGCTCCGGCGTGACGATCAGCGCGGCGCCGGCCTCGGTCGCGGCGGGGACGAAGCGGCGGCCGTCCGTGACCTCGCCCGGGAGCGCGAAGAACACGCTGCCGGGTCCGACGAGCCGGGAGTCGGTCTCGACCGAGCCCTCGACGACCAGGTCGCCCTGGTCGGCGACGTCGGTCGCCTGGGCACCGGGGATCAGCTCGCCGTCGACCGCGGTCGCGATCTCGGCGAGGGTCAGGGCGATCATCGTGCGTCCTCGGCCGGACCGGAGTTCGGCTCCCACCCGGCCTCGCGGAGGGCCTGGCGGGCCTCGTCGCGTGCCGAGTACGGGGTGCGGACGCCCTGGATGTCGCGGTAGTCCTGGTGGCCGGGACCGGCCCAGAGGATCGAGTCCCCGTCGCCGACGAGGCCCACGGCGGTGCGGATCGCCGCCTCGGGCGGGCTGACCTCGTGGATCTCGTGGTCCGGGAACGCCTCGCGCGCGGCGTCGACGAGGGTCTTCCGGATCGACGCGGCGTCCTCGAAGCGCGGGTGGTGGTCGGTGATCACGAGGATGTCCGACCCCGCGGCGGCCACGCGGGCCATGTCGGGACGCTTGGTGGTGTCGCGGTCGCCGTCGGCGCCGAAGAGCATGAGGACCTTGCCGGAGGTGAACTGGCGCACCGCGGCGAGGGTGTTCTCGAAGGCGTCGGGGCTGTGCCCGAAGTCGACGTAGACGCTCGGACCGCGATCGCCCGAGACGCGCTCGGTGCGGCCGGGCAGGTAGCACTCGATGGCGCTCGTCGGCTCGTCGCGCTGCTCGCGCTCGTCCTCGTCCGGGTAGCGGCGGTGGTTCGTCTCGAGCGCGTGCGCGATGGCACCGAGCTCGAACCCGCCCTCGACGAGCATCACGATCGCGAGCGCTGCGTTCGCAGCCATGTGCCACCCGATGAGCGGCACACGGGTGGTGAGCTCACGCCCCTCGGGTCCGGTCAGGCGGAACTCGGTGTAGGCGGCGTGCGCCTCGACGATGTCGACGTGCCACTCGGCCTCGACGTCGGGGTGGACCGTGATGGTCGTGACCGGGATGCGGGAGTCCTGCACCACGCGGTGGCCCCAGTCGGTGTCCAGCGAGACGACGCCGCGGCGGGCGTGCTCGGGCTGAACAGCGGGAGCTCGC
>NZ_BACZ01000327.1 GCF_000333375.1 Curtobacterium sp. B18 | reverse complement strand
CGACGAACAGGTCGCTCGACCCGGGAGCGGAGCTCGTGCCGAGGGACTGGATGACCCCGCCGTTGACGAAGCTCGGGTCCAGACCCAGCTCGACCATCGCTGTGACGATCATGCCCGTCGACGTCGTCTTGCCGTGGGCACCGGCGACCGCGACGAGGCGCTGGCCGGCGATGAGCGCGGCGAGGGCCTGCGAGCGGTGCAGGACCGGGATGCCGCGGCGCTGGGCCTCGAGCAGCTCGGGGTTGTCCGGCCAGAGGGCACTGGTGACGACGATCGTGTCCGCGTCGCCGACGTTCCGGGCGTCGTGGCCGATGTGCACGTCCGCGCCGAGCTCGCGCATCGTCTGGGTCGTGGCGGTCTCGCGGGAGTCGCTGCCCGTCACGCGGTGGCCGGCGGCGAGGAACATCCGGGCGATGCCGCTCATGCCGGAGCCGCCGATGCCGACGAAGTGGACGGTGCCGAGGTCCTCGGGGATCGGCTGCGTCAGGTCCGGCTTGATGGTCATCGTTCCTCCGTGGTGCTGGTGCCGCTCGGCCGCGTCCGGCTGGCCGGTGTCCGGCCCGCGTCGAGGACGAGGTCGGTCATCCGGTCGGCGCCGTCGCGGTGCCCGACGCTGCCGGCCCGGACGGTCATGTCCGCGATGCGTGCCCGGTCCTGCAGGATGTTCAGGAGCTGGAACGTCACCCAGTCCTCGTCGAATTCCGCGTCCGCGACGAGGACCGCTCCCCCGGCGTCCACGACGTCCTTCGCGTTGTGCCGCTGCTCGCCGTTGCCGACAGGGTACGGCACGAGGACGCTCGGCAGCCCGACGGCGGTGAGCTCGCAGACCATGCCGGCGCCGGCGCGCGAGACCACGAAGTCGCTCGCGGCGTACGCCAGGTCCATGCGGTCGCAGTAGGGCAGCACGTGGTAGCCGTCGAGGTCGCTCGGACCGATGTCGGACTTGCCCCCGACGACGTGCAGGACCTGCCAGCCGGCGCCGACGATGGTCGCGGCGGAGCGGTTCACCGTGCGGTTGATGCTGCGCGCACCCGAGGACCCGCCTGTGACGAGCAGGACCGGACGGGCGGGGTCGAGGCCGAACTCGGCGAGGCCCTCGGCGCGGACGGCGCGACGGTCGAGCGACTCGATCTCGCGGCGGAGTGGCATGCCGACGACCCGGCCGTGGCGGAGCCGCGTGTTCGAGAAGGTCAGGCCGACGTGGTCGGTGAGGAAGGCGGCGAGACGGTTCGCGAGCCCCGGCTTCGCGTTCTGCTCGTGCACGACGATCGGCGTCCCGGTGCGACGCGCCGCGATGTACGCCGGCGCGGCCGCGTAGCCGCCGACCCCGAGGACGACGTCGACCCCGCGGTCGCGGATGATCTGCTCGACACGACGGACGGCGCCGAGGAACCCGCCGGGGAAGCGGAGCGCGGCGGCGTTCGGCTTGCGCGGGAACGGCAGGCGCGGGATCGTCAGCAGCTCGTACCCGCGCATCGGGACCAGGCGGGACTCGAGCCCCTCGGCCGTCCCGAGGACGAGGACCTCGGCGTCGGGCTCGCGTTCGGTCAGTCGGTCGGCGACCGCGAGCAGGGGGTTGACGTGACCGGCGGTGCCGCCGCCGGCGAAGAAAGTAGTGCTCACCGGAGGGTTCCGTTCGTGGTGGTGCGGCCGCTCGGGACCGGGAACGCGCTCGCGCGGCCGCTCGGACCCGGGGACGCGCTCGCGCGGTCGCTCTTGCCC
>NZ_BACZ01000328.1 GCF_000333375.1 Curtobacterium sp. B18 | reverse complement strand
CGTCGGGCGGGGACCGCTAGAGCAGCGACTGGGCGATGCGACGCACCTCGGCCTTGCGGCCGGCGCGCAGCGCGGCGATCGGCGAGGTGCCGATCGCGTCGTCGTCCGAGAGCATCCAGCGGACGGCTTCGTCATCGGTGAAGCCGTTGTCCGAGAGCACGATGAGCGTCCCGCGCAGCTCGGGCAGCGGCTCGCCCTCGTCGAGGAACTCGCTCGGCACCCGCAGGACGCCGTCCACGCGCGCGGGCAGCAGCGTCTTCTGCTCGAAGAGACGGTGGATGCGCCCGGGGCTCACCCCGAGCAGGTCCACCAGGTCGGGGACGGTCAGCCATCGCTCGGAAAGGGTCGTGTCGTCGATGGGTGCAGCACTCACAGGCCCCATGTTGCCAGAGTGGGGCGCGGCGTCACACCGACTCGTTCGTCACATTCGTCACACACGCAACATCCGACTCTCTGGTTGACTTGGGAAACGCGCCATGCCAGCGTGGGAACACCTGTGAGTGCGCACGCACGCGCAACGGCTCACCGCTCGAACAGGAGACACCGTGGACAACGCTGCAGACGAAGACGCCCGGCGCGCACGATCCGCCCGGTTCGCGACCATGCCCATCGTCCTCGCGGGGACGATCGCGGTGACCGCCGGACTCACCGGCCCGGTCGCCCACGCCGAACCACGACACGACGACGACAACCGCAACAAGCGGCACGTCGACGAGGACCGCACCGTGACCGACCGACCGGTCTTCCAGACCGCCGTGGCCCGTCCGGCCGAGACCACCGTCACGACGGTCGCCGCCGTCTCCACCCGGGTCCCCACCACGTACACCGTGCGCCAGGGCGACACCGTGTCGGGCATCGCCGCCCGGTACGGCCTGTCCGCGCAGGAGGTGCTCGTGCGCAACGGACTCGGCTGGAACACGATCATCCACCCCGGCCAGACGCTGCACCTCGCGTCGACGCCAGCGGTCACGACGGCCTCGGCGCGGACGCCGGCCACGGGCAGCTACCACGTCAAGCAGGGCGACACGGTGTCCGGCATCGCCGCGCGCGTCGGCGTGTCGACCACGGCGCTCCTCAGCGCGAACAAGCTCTCGCAGCGCTCCGTGATCTACCCCGGGCAGACACTCCGGGTCCCGACGGCTGGGGCCACGGCGGCGCCGGTGGCGTCGGTCACGGCCGCTCCGACCTCCGGCTCCGGGAACGCCTCGTCGGCCCGGGCCGGCAGCGTGAAGATCGGCACGGGCGACACCATCGCCTCGATCGCCGCCGCGCACGGCGTGACGGT
>NZ_BACZ01000329.1 GCF_000333375.1 Curtobacterium sp. B18 | reverse complement strand
GTCGCGCCACCGGCTTCGTCAACGCTGTGCTGCGCAAGGTCGCGGCACGCACCGACGACGAGTGGGACGCGCTCATCACGGCGGGCCGCGGCGGGGACGCACTGCTCGCCACCCGGTGGTCGCACCCCACGTGGGTGGTGTCGGCGCTGCGGGACGCCCTGGCGGCCGAACGCTCGCGGGACGAGCTCGCGGCGCTCCTGGCGGCCGACAACGCCGCGCCTCGGGTGCAGCTCGCCGCGCTCCCCGGGCTGGCCACCGACGAGGACGTCGCCGCGGCACGTTCCCACATCGCGACCGCGACCGCGGCTGCCGAGCACGCCGAGCACGCCGAACACGTTGAGCACGCCGAGCGGGCGGATCCTGCCGAGCGGCCCGCGGCGACCGAGGACCGGACCGGGTCCGACGGGCCCGACGCGTCGGCGGCGTCGACCGAGCCGACCGAGCGCACCGAGTCGGCCGAGCCGACCGCCCCGACGACCGGAGCCGACGACGTGACGCGGGTCGCGCCTCCCGGACCGCCCACGGACCCCGAGGCGGACCTGCCGGTCTCGCCGGTCGGGATCCGCGGTCTCGCCGGCGACCCCGCCCGGGTACCGGGCGTGGCAGCCGGACGGCTCCGCGTGCAGGACGAGGGTTCGCAGCTCGCCGCGCTCGCCCTGAGCCGGTCGTCGGCGATCCGGCCGGGGGAGCGGTGGCTCGACCTGTGCGCCGGACCCGGCGGCAAGGCGGCGCTGCTCGCTGCCGAGGCAGCCGAGGGCGGCGCGACCCTCGTCGCCAACGAGCTCGTCCCGGCGCGTGCCGGACTCGTGCGGAAGGCCCTCGCCGGTGCCGGCGACGGCGTGACCGTGGTCGAGGGCGACGGACGGCGCTTCGGCCGCGACGGCTCCGGCGTCACGTTCGACCGCATCCTGCTCGACGCACCCTGCACCGGACTCGGCGCCCTCCGCCGCCGTCCCGAGGCCCGGTGGCGCAAGCAACCCGAGGACGTCCCGGAGCTCGCCGCGCTGCAGGCGGAGCTCCTCGACGCCGCGGTCCGGGTGCTCGCGCCCGGCGGGACCCTGGCGTACGTGACGTGCTCGCCGCACCTGGCGGAGACGCGCGGCCAGGTCGACGCGCTGATGGCCCGGCACGGCGGGGAGCTCGAGCAGCTCGACACCGCGTCGGTCGTGCGGTCCGTGGCCGCTCGGGACCCGCGCGTGGCCGACGGCGACACGGTGCAGCTCTGGCCGCACCGCATCGGCACGGATGCGATGTTCATCGCGCTGTTCCGCCGCGTCGCCTGACGCCGGTCGGCGCGAGGGAGACCCGGCGCACGGCGATCGCCGACCGGGGCGCCGGTAGGGTTGGCGGGTGACGATCCGCATCTCGCCGAGCATCCTGTCCGCCGACTTCGCGAACCTCGAGCGCGAGCTCCACCGCATCGAGACCGCCGACATGGTGCACGTCGACGTGATGGACAACCACTTCGTGCCGAACCTCACGCTGGGCCTGCCTATCGTGCAGCGCCTGCAGCAGGTCTCGCCGGTGCCGCTCGACGTCCACCTCATGATCACGGACGCCGACACCGAGGCCCCGAAGTACGCCGAGACGGGTGCGTCGAGCGTCACGTTCCACTTCGAGGCCGCGTCCGACCCCGTGGCGACCGCCGCGGCCATCCGGTCGAACGGTGCCCGTGCCGCCGTCGCCGTGAAGCCCGGCACGCCGATCACCCAGGTGCTCCACCACCTCGACGCCTACGACATGATCCTGCTCATGACGGTCGAGCCCGGCTTCGGCGGGCAGTCCTTCATGCCCGGGGTGATGCCGAAGCTCGCCGATGCCCGCGCGGCCGTGGACGCCTCGGGGCTCGACGTCTGGCTCGAGGTCGACGGCGGCATCGCGGTCGACACCGTCCCCGAGGCGGTGCGGAGCGGTGCCGACACGCTCGTGGCGGGGTCGGCGGTCTACGGCGGCGAGCCGGCCGAGCGCATCGCGGACCTCCGCCGGGCGGCGGCGGCAGCGCGCTCGTGACCCGACCGGCACCCGAGGTGACGGGCGAGGCGAACGCGCGCCGTGCCTCCCGTCCGGACGGTCGGTCCACCGCGTCGGCAGAGGACGGTAGCCTGGTGCGCGTGAAGACGTTCGACGACCTGTTCCAGGAGCTCACCGAGAAGGCGCGCACGCGCCCCGAGGGCTCCGGCACCGTCGCCGAACTGGACGCCGGCGTGCACCAGATCGGCAAGAAGATCGTGGAAGAGGCAGCCGAGGTCTGGATGGCGGCCGAGTACGAGGGCGACGAGCGCACCTCGGAGGAGATCTCGCAGCTCGTGTACCACCTGCAGGTGCTCATGGTCGCCAAGGGGCTCACCCCGGCGGACGTCTGGCGACATCTCTGATCCGCTGATCAGCCGCCGACCCCTCCACCAGAAAGCAGACCCCTGATGCTCCGCATCGCCGTGCCCAACAAGGGCTCCCTCTCCGAGACCGCCTCCGACATGCTGCGCGAGGCCGGGTACGCCGGCCGCCGCGACCCGAAGGCGCTCCACCTGCTCGACGAGCGCAACGGCGTCGAGTTCTTCTTCCTCCGCCCGCGCGACATCGCCACCTACGTCGGTTCCGGCGCGCTCGACGTCGGGATCACGGGCCGCGACCTGCTGCTCGACTCCGGCTCCGCGGCGCACGAGGTGGACGCGCTCGGCTTCGCCGACTCGACCTTCCGGTTCGCCGGGACGCCCGGCCGGTTCAGCACGCTGCAGGACCTCGACGGCGTGCGGGTGGCGACGAGCTACCCCGGCCTCGTCGGTGAGTTCCTCGCGAAGCACGGCGTCACCGCGACGCTCGTGAAGCTCGACGGTGCTGTGGAGAGCGCCGTGCGCCTCGGGGTCGCCGACGCGGTGGCCGACGTGGTGTCGACCGGCAGCACGCTCCGCGCCGCCGGGCTCGAGATCTTCGGGCCGGTCATCCTCGAGTCGACCGCGCTGCTCATCTCCACCGACGAGACGATCCCCGGCATCGACGTGCTGCGCCGGCGCCTGCAGGGCGTCCTCGTCGCCCGCGGGTACGTGATGCTCGACTACGACATCCCCACCGGGCTCCTCGAACAGGCCACCGCGGTCGCCTCCGGCATCGAGTCGCCCACCGTCTCGCCGCTGCACGGTCGCGACTGGTCGGCCGTCCGCGTGATGATCCCGCGCGACGACGCCAACCTCATCATGGACGCGCTGTACGACCTCGGCGCCCGCGCCATCCTCGTCAGCCCGATCCACGCCGCGCGGCTGTGAGCGGGGTCTCCGTCCGGGTCATCCCGTGCCTGGACGTCAAGGGCGGCCGGGTCGTCAAGGGCGTCAACTTCCTCGACCTGCAGGACGCCGGTGACCCGGTCGAGCTCGCCGCGCGCTACTACGAGCAGGGCGCCGACGAGCTGACCTTCCTCGACGTGGGCGCAACGGTCGAGAACCGCGCGACGATGTACGACACCGTGACGCGGACCGCCGAGCAGGTCTTCATCCCGCTGACGGTCGGCGGCGGCGTCCGGAGCGTCGACGACGTGTCCCGGCTGCAGCAGTGCGGCGCCGACAAGATCGGCGTGAACAGCGCCGCGATCGCGCGCCCGGCACTCGTCGG
>NZ_BACZ01000330.1 GCF_000333375.1 Curtobacterium sp. B18 | reverse complement strand
GACGGCGCTTGAGATCGGTGGCCCCCAGGGGGACGCCGGTCTCACCGGCCGCAAGTGTCATCGTCGACACCTACGGCGGCGCCTCCCGGCACGGTGGCGGCGCGTTCAGCGGCAAGGACCCGTCGAAGGTCGACCGCTCGGCCGCCTACGCCCTGCGCTGGGTCGCGAAGAACGCGGTCGCCGCGGGCCTCGCCGACCGCCTCGAGGTGCAGGTCGCGTACGCGATCGGCCGCGCGAAGCCCGTCGGGCTCTACGTCGAGTCGTTCGGCACCGGTCACGTCGACGACGCCACGATCGAGGCCGCGATCCTGCGGGTCTTCGACCTCCGTCCGGCCGCGATCATCCGTGACCTCGACCTGCTCCGCCCGATCTACGCGCAGACCGCGACGTACGGTCACTTCGGCCGCGAGCTCCCCGGGTTCACCTGGGAGCAGCTCGACCGCGTCGAGGAACTCCGCGTCGCCGCAGGACTCGTCGCCGCCACCGTCTGAGGCTCCGCGTGACCACCGTCGCGCGCGTCGTCCTCGACTCGCCGCTCCCGCAGTTGGACCGACTGTTCGACTACCGGGTGCCGGCCGAGTTCGAGGACGACTGCGTGCCGGGGGTCCGCGTCAAGGTGCCGCTGCGCACCGGGGCGCGGATGTCCGACGGGTACGTCGTCGAGATCGTCACCGAGGGGGAGTACCCGGGCGAGCTCAGCGCCATCGAGACGGTCGTCTCCCCGGTGCCCGTCCTCGCGCCGGAGATCTGGTCGCTCGCACGGGCTGTGGCCGACCGTGCCGCCGGGGTCGCGTCCGACGTGCTCCGGCTCGCCGTCCCGACCCGTCAGGTCCGCGCCGAGAAGGCCTGGCTGGCCCGCGACACCACCTGGTCGCCGCCGGCGGTGACGCCACCGCCGGTCACGGACTACGCCGAGGGCGCCCTGGAGGCGCTGGTCGCCGACCACGGTCGGGCTGCGGTCTCCGCCGTCCCCCACCCCGTCGCGCTCGGTGACCAGGACGCGCCCGTCTGGGTCCCCGGCTGGGCCGCGACGCTCGCCCAGGCGGCGGCGCACACGCTCGCCACCGAGCAGTCGGCGGTGATCGCCGTACCGGACTTCCGCGACGTCATCGACCTCGAGCGCGCGCTCCTCGCGGTGCTGCCGCCGGAGCGGGTCGTCCGGTTCGACGCCAAGCAGACGAACGGGCAGCGCGCGAAGGCGCTGCTGCAGGCCCGCACGCACGCGGTCGTCGCGATCGGCAACCGTACGGCGGTGTACGCGCCCGCGACCGAGCTCGGGCTCATCGCGATGTGGGACGACGGCGACGCCTCCTTCACCGAGCCCCGCGCGCCCTACGTGCACACCCGCGACGTCGCCCTGGTCCGGGCCGCGCAGTCCGGTGCGGCGCTCCTGTTCGTCTCGCACGCGCGGAGCACCGACGTCCAGCGCCTCGTCGAGCTGCACTGGCTGCAGGAGGTCGCACCGCACCGCGTCCGGACGCCCAAGGTCATCCCGACCGTGCAGCAGACCGGGGCCGAGGGCTTCGCGGCCGAGGCCCGCATCCCGAGCTCTGCCTGGCGTGCCGCCCGCGAGGCGAGCCAGCACGGCGCCGTCCTCGTGCAGGTCGCCAGTCCCGGCTTCGGGACGGGGCTGGTGTGCGCCGAGTGCGGGGAGCGGGCGC
The DNA here is from genome assembly GCF_000333375.1 of Curtobacterium sp. B18. Lineage (GTDB taxonomy): Bacteria > Actinomycetota > Actinomycetes > Actinomycetales > Microbacteriaceae > Curtobacterium. Next base: position 4,982 of record NZ_BACZ01000330.1, on the reverse strand, counting down.
ACTGCCGGATCTGCGGCGGACCGCTTGGCAGCCCTCATCGCGGAGCGACGCCGCAGTGCCGGTTCTGCGGTGCGCTGGCCGTCGGGTTCCGGTGCCCGACGTGCGGCAACGGCACCGTGAAGCCGGTCGGCCAGGGGGCGCAACGCACCGCGGACGAGCTCGGCCGGGCGTTCCCCGGCACCCGCATCGTGGTCGCCGACGGGTCCCGTCCGCTCGACGAGGTCCCGGCGCGCCCCTCGGTCGTGGTCGCCACTCGCGGTGCCGAGCCGAGCGTCCCGGGCGGGTACGCGTGCGTGCTCCTGCTCGACGGGGAGCGCATGCTCGCGCGCGAAGGGCTCCGCGTGCAGGAGGACGTGCTGCGCTTCTGGACGAACGCCGCCGCCAAGGGAGCCCCGGGCGCCGAGGCCTACCTCGTCGGCATCGGCGGGAAGCTCGCGACGGCCATGGCGCTGTGGCGGCTCGACCAGCCGGCGCACGACGAGCTCGCCGACCGCCGGGAGCTGCACTTCCCGCCCGCCGTCCGGGTCGCGACGCTGACCGGCACGGACGAGGCGGTCACGGCCGCGGTCGAGGCGCTCGACGGCCTCACGGTCGGCCCTGTGCTCGGTCCGGTGCCCGTCGAGGACGATGCAGCTCCGGGTGCCGTGCGTGCGATCGTGCGCTTCCCGTACGCGCACGGCGCCGAGGTCGCGGCGACGCTCAAGGCCGAGGTGATCCGGCGCGCGTCCACCCGGCGGGTGCTCCCCGGGGGGAACCGACGACGGGCGGCGCCGGCGTTGCGGGTGCGGCTCGACGACGCGGAACCCTTCAGCGAGGTCTGACGAGGGGTCGTCGTGGGGTGGCGGTCCGACGTCGAACGACATCGTCGACGTCGTACGACAGCGGTGTCGTCGCTCGTTCCGTGTCGCGACTGCCGGCGTCTGCACGGAGCGACATCGCCGACGTCGTACGACAGCGGTCTCGTCGTTCCGAGTCGGCCACCCTGCCCGCTCGACCTGTGCCAGGCTGGTCGACGGTGGCCACGAACCACCGCCGAACACATCACACGCACGACGAAGTGACGAGGTGACGCCGATGCGGGCGCTCTACAAGCTGGACGCTGCTCCGGGACTGATCATGACCGAGCGGCCGGTGCCGGTCCCCACCGAGGACGAGGTCCTCATCCGGGTGCTCCGGACCGGGATCTGCGGGACCGACCTGCACATCCGGCGGTGGGACGACTGGGCGGCCTCGGCGGTCACGGCCCCGCTCGTCCCCGGCCACGAGTTCTTCGGCGAGGTGGTCGAGGTCGGCGCCGCCGTGCGCGACGTCGCGGTGGGGGACCGGGTCTCCGGCGAGGGGCACATCGTGTGCGGCACCTGCCGGAACTGCCGGGCCGGACGCCGTCAGATGTGCAACCGCACGAAGGGCCTCGGCGTGCAGCGCGACGGCGCCTTCGCGGAGTACCTGACGCTGCCCGGAGCGAACGTGTGGGTCCACCACGCCGACGTCGACCCCGAGGTGGGCGCCCTGTTCGACCCGCTCGGCAACGCGGTGCACACGGCGCTCGCGTTCCCGGTCGTCGGCGAGGACGTGCTGGTCACCGGGTGCGGCCCGATCGGCCTCATGGCGATCGCCGTCGCGCGGCACGCCGGTGCGCGGTTCGTGGTCGGCACCGACGTCAGCGCGAACCGGTTGGCGATGGCATCGGCGATGGGCGCCGACCTCGGCGTCGACGTCGGCACCGACGGCGACCCGATCCGCGTCGCGCAGGAGCGGCTCGGCATGCGCGAGGGCTTCGACGTCGGCTTCGAGATGTCCGGGGCGCCGCGTGCCCTGCCCGCGATGGTCGACAACATGAACCACGGCGGACGGGTCGCGATGCTCGGCCTGCCGACCGGTGAGATCGCGGTCGACTGGGGCAAGGTCGTGACCCACATGCTCACGGTGAAGGGCATCTACGGCCGCGAGATGTTCGAGACGTGGCAGACCATGAGCTCGATGCTGCAGACGAGCGCGGTGCTGCGTGACCGCATCGCCTCGATCGTCTCGGGGCGCTTCGCGGCGGGTGACTGGGAGGCAGCGTTCGCCGCGGCGGCGAGCGCGGACGGCGGCAAGGTCGTCATCGACTGGACGGAGATCTGATGTACGGCGCGATCAAGGACCACCTGGCGGCCGAGCTTGCGGGCATCGAGGCCGCCGGGCTCACGAAGCGCGAGCGCGGCATCGCCGGACCGCAGCGTGCGGCGATCGAGGCGGACGGTGCGCCGCTGCTGAACTTCTGCGCGAACAACTACCTCGGGCTCGCCGACTCCACCGACCTCGTCGACGCGGCGAAGGATGCCCTCGACCGGTGGGGCTACGGCATGGCGAGCGTCCGGTTCATCTGCGGCACGCAGGACCTCCACCTCGACCTGGAGCGCCGCGTCTCGGCGTTCCTCGGGACCGAGGCGACGATCCTGTACTCGTCGTGCTTCGACGCGAACGGCGGCCTCTTCGAGGTGCTCCTCGGCGCGGAGGACGCGATCATCTCGGACGAGCTGAACCACGCGTCGATCATCGACGGCGTCCGGCTGTCGAAGGCGCAGCGGTTCCGCTACCGGAACCGCGACGTGCAGGACCTCGAGGCGCAGCTCGTCGCCGCCGGGGACGCCCGGTTCCGCGCGATCGTCACCGACGGGGTGTTCTCCATGGACGGCTCGATCGCCCCGCTCGCCGCGATCTGCGACCTCGCCGACCGGTACGACGCGCTCGTCATCGTCGACGACTCGCACGCCGTCGGGTTCGTCGGCGAGCACGGCCGCGGCACACCCGAACTCTGCGGCGTCGCCGACCGGGTCGACGTGTACACGGGCACGTTCGGCAAGGCCCTCGGGGGCGCGTCCGGCGGGTACGTCGCGAGTCGGCGTGAGATCGTCGACCTGCTGCGCCAGCGCTCACGCCCCTACCTGTTCTCGAACTCGCTCGCCCCGGTGATCGCCGCGGGGACGGTCGCGGCCCTCGACCTCATCGAACGGTCGGACGACGCCCGCGAACGGCTGCGGGCGAACGCGGCGCGGTTCCGGTCGCGCATGACCGACGCCGGGTTCGAGCTGCTGCCGGGGGAGCACCCGATCGTCCCGGTGATGTTCCACGACGCTGCCTTGACCGCGCGGGTCGCCGACCAGATGCAGGCACACGGGATCTACGTGACCGCGTTCAGCTACCCCGTGGTGCCGAAGGGCCGGGCGCGGATCCGGGTGCAGCTCTCGGCGGCGCACACCGAGGATCAGGTCGACCGGTGCGTCGCGGCCTTCGTCGCGGCGCGCGACGCGGCCGGGGTCGACGACGGCGCGGTCGGGCCGCGCTGACGGGTCGGAGCCGACGGCTCGGTCAGGCCGCGCTGACGGGCCGGGGGCGCTCGCGCGGGAAGACCACGCCGAGCGCCACCATCCCGATCGCGAGCACCAGGTGCAGCCAGTTGTCCGCCCAGTTCAGCGGCACGAAGTTCGCCCCGAAGTCGTGGCCGGCGGTGAACAGCCCGTAGACCCAGAGCACGAAGTAGACGACCCCGCCGATCACGAGGTACATGCGCGATCCGGTCGCGTACCGGGCCGCCAGCAGGCCGACGACCCCGAACAGCAGGTGCACGACGTTGTGCAGCACCGACACCTGGAACAGCCCGAGCAGCATCGCCATCGAGCCGTGTCCGGCCCCACCGAGGTCGCCCGTCGTCAGCCCGGGGACGAACCCGGCGATCCCGACGAGCAGGAAGACGACCCCGACGACGAGCGCGATCGCCTGGATCGACGAGCCCGCGTAGCGGTTGGTGGACGTGGTGACGTCGGACATGGGACCTCCTGGTGAGCCGTGCCGCCGAACCTACCGGCCCGCCGCCCGGCGCGTCCGGCAGCCGCGGGCATGGGAGGATCGAACCCATGCGTCTCGTCGTCGCCGGCAGCCCCGCTGCGGCCGTCCCCACCCTCCGCCGCCTCGCGGCGTCCGAGCACGAGATCGCCGCCGTGCTCACCCGTCCGGCGACCCCGCAGGGCCGGAAGCGCGTCCTCACGCCCACGCCCGTTGCCCAGGCAGCCGAGGACCTCGGCCTCCCCGTCATCGAGGCCGTCCGCGTCGACGACGAGGTCACGGCGCGGATCGCCGCCCTCGACGTCGACCTCGGCGTGATCGTGGCCTACGGCGCCCTGCTCCGACGTCCGGCGCTCGACGCTCCGCGGCTCGGCTGGGTGAACCTGCACTTCTCGGACCTGCCGCGGTACCGCGGCGCCGCTCCCGTCCAGCGTGCGGTGATGGCCGGCGACACCCGCACCGCCGCGACGGTGTTCCAGCTCGTCGAGGCGCTCGACGCCGGTCCGGTCTACGCCAGCGACCCGTTCGACATCGACCCCGAGGCGACCTCCGGCGAGGTCCTCGCCGCGATGGCCGAGACCGGTGCCGAGACCGTCGCCCGTGTCGTCGACGGCCTCGCCGCGGGCACCGCGGTCGCCGTGGAGCAGACCGGCGATCCCACCCTCGCCCCGAAGCTGACCTTCGAGGACGGCCGCATCGACTTCGCCGCCTCCGCCGCGGTCGTGCACGCACGCCTGCGCGGCGTCACGCCCGAGCCCGGCGCGTACGCCCACCTCGGCGAGACCCGCGTCAAGCTCCTCCGCAGCACCCGCCTGCCAGGAGGAGCGGCAGACCCCGCCCCGTCGCTCGCCCCCGGTGCGCTCGGCGTCCAAGGCGGTCGGCTGCTCGTCGGGACTGCCGACGAGCCGCTCGTGCTCACCGAGGTGCAGCCCGCCGGCAAGCAGGCCATGGAGGCCGCGGCCTGGGCCCGGGGCCTCGGCTCCCTCGACGGGAAGGTCCTGGCATGAGCGCCGCGAGCACCGGCCAGCGCCGACACCACGGGCCGCGGCGGACGAGCGCCCGCCGTGTCGCCTTCGACGTCCTGCGGGCGGTGCAGGTCGACGACGCCTACGCCAACCTCCTGCTGCCGACCCGGATCCGCCGCGCCGGGCTCTCCG